>DATCPY010000052.1:0-41611 GCA_036569845.1 Candidatus Limnocylindria bacterium
CCGACGGCGAGCATCCCCGGCGCGACGTCCTTCGTGACCACGGCGCCCGCGCCGGTGACGGCCCCTTCGCCGATGGTGATGGGCGCGCGCAGGAGCGTGTCGGAGCCGATGAACGCGTCGTTGCCGATGGTGGTGCGGTGCTTGTTCGCGCCGTCGTAGTTCATCGTGATCGTGCCCGCGCCGATGTTCACGCGCTCGCCCACGTCGGCGTCGCCGACGTAGCTGAAGTGATGCATCTTGGTGCCCGTCCGCAGGCGCGCGGCCTTCACCTCGCCGAAGTTGCCCAGGCCCACGCCGTGCTCGAGGTACGCCCCGGGCCGCAGGTGTGAGAACGGACCGATCCGCACGTCGTCCTCGAGCGTTGCCCCTTCCAGGACCGACGCCTCGACGACGCAGCGCGCGCCGATCGTCGTGTCGCGGACGATCGAGTAGGGCCCGACGCGCGACTCCGCGCCGACGGCGGTCTTGCCTTCGAGGATGCAGCCGCGCTCGATGACCGCGTCGGCCGCGATCCGGACGCCGTCGTCGACGGATGTGGACTCGGGGTCGTGGAACGTGACGCCATCGAGCATCAGCTTCTCGCGGATCCGCCGCCGGAGGATCGACTCGGCCGCGGCGAGCTCGACGCGGGTGTTGACGCCCATTCCCTCCGTCGGGTCGGGCGTGCAGAACGCCGCGACCCGCTTCCCGGATGCGATCGCGGCGTCGACGATGTCGGTGAAGAAGATCTCACCGGTGGCATTGGGCTTGAGCGTCGTGATCGCCGTGCGCAGCCACGCGAGGTCGACAGCGTACGCGCCGAGGTTCGACTCTGGCAGCTGCTTTTCGTCGTCGGTCGCGACGCGGGCCTCGACGATGCGCCGCACGTCGCCCGCCGAGTCGCGAACGATCCGCCCGTAGGCGTTGTCGATCCCGACCTTCGCGGTGAGCAGCGCGATCGCCGCGCCACGTTCGGTCCGGAGGGTCCGCAACCGGTCGAGCGTCGACGCGCTGAGGGTCGGCGTATCCCCGTAGATCACGAAGACCTCTCCGTCCCGCGCATCGGTCGCATCGACGGCGACCCGTACCGCGTCGCCGGTGCCGCCCATCGTCTTCTGGATCGCGACCGCCGCGCCCGCTGGAAGGAGCGCCCGCGCCGCGGCCTCGACCTCCGGCGACAGCACAACGACCGGCCGCGCGCCAGCGTCCGCAGCGGCGTCCAGGGCCCAGCGGAGCAACGGCTTCCCCGCGCAGGGGTGCAGGACCTTCGCGGTCTTCGAGCGCATGCGCTTGCTCTGACCCGCGGCGAGCACGAACGCGAGATGCGGCACGCTCATCTGGAGGTGCGGCGGATCAGCGGGCGGGCTGGGGCGCCAGGATTCGAACCTGGGATAGAGGATCCAAAGTCCTCTGCCTTACCACTTGGCCACGCCCCATCGATGGGACGCTTGGAACGGGGACATGGCGCAAGTCTAGGTGGGGCTAGGCGGCCGACTGTCCGTTGGATCCGGTCGGTGGCCGTTTGCCCCGCTTGATGAGCTCCGCGACGCGGCGGCCGCCTTTGCGACCGAGCTGCGCGTAGCCCTCACTGCCGAGCTGGCTCTTTCGCGCTTCCCCACCACGCCGACCGAGCTGCGCGTAGCCCTCGCTGCCCAGCTGGCCCTTGCGGGCCTCACCACCCTTGCGGCCGAGATCCGCGTAGCCGCCCGCGCCAAGCTGCTTCTTGCGGGCCTGCCCGCCGCGACGGCCGATCTCCCGATAGAACTCAGGACCATGCTTCGTCGCGGTGCGCTTGCCGCCCTTGCGACCGGCCTGACGGACGGTGAGGTCAGCCTTGTCGTCCACCGTTAGAGGGTAAGAGGACAGCGCTCGGTCGGATGGCTCGCGGACCCTGGGGTCCGAGCTCGTGCGGTCTGGCATCGAGGCCCTGCCCCCGCAGGATGCGTGCGAGACGGAGCGCATCGGCGCGGGAATCTGCGATACAGAACAGCGACGGTCCGCTGCCCGAGAGGGCCAGGAGGATGCCCTTCGATCCGGCCATCAACCGCGCCTCTCCGATGTCGCGACAGACGCGGCTCGCCGCATCGAGCAGATCGTTACGAAGATGCGAACGGATCGTCGCAGGATCGACAACACCTTCGTCGAATGCCCGGGCAAGGGCCGCGGAGTCAGCGCCGCTACTCCATTCGTCCGGCCGTAGCGCGCGGAAGACATCCGCGGTCGCGACCCGCGCGGCCACGCGGACGAGCACGATCCAGAGCGCCGCCTCGGGTCGGCGGAGCTCACGGACTTGCTCCCCGCGGCCCTCCACGAGCGCGAACGCGGTGCCCGCCGCGAAGAACGGGACATCCGAGCCGAGACCCGCGCCGATCGTGACGAGATCCGCATCGGTGCGCCACAGCGCGGCAAGGCCGCGCAGCGCGGCGCCGGCATCGCTCGAGCCGCCGCCGAGGCCGGCCGCCACGGGGATGCGCTTTGCCACACGAACGTGCGCTTCAGCGGGGCGCCCCGTCGCGGCTGCGAGCGCGTGGATCGCACGCGCGGTGAGCTCTCCGCCCGCCGGCGCGCCTGGATCTGGCCTGACCTCCACGTCCAGGCGGTGGCCGCTCGCAATGCGGACCCGATCCGCCAGGTCGATGGTGGCGAAGACGCTGCGCAGCTCGTGGTACCCGTCGGCGCGCATGCCGACGACCTCGAGCGTGAGGTTGATCTTCGCGGGCGCGAGCAGGCGGACCGCCCGGCTCACCCGATCGCCTTCGCGAGCGCGACCCATTCCGCGACCGAGAGCTCCTCTGGACGACGCGCGGGATCGATCCCCGCCGCGCGCAGCGCGGCGTCGGCGCGATCCTTCATGACGCCGGCTTCGAACCCGAGCGCGCTCCGCAGCTGCTTGCGCCGATGGCGGAATGCGTCGCTCACGAGCGCAAGGAACCGGTGCTGGTCCAAAGGCGCGAACGCGGGTGAGGCCATCGTCCGAAGGGCCACGATGGCGGAGTCCACCTTCGGTGGCGGGCGGAACGACCGGGCCGGAACGCGTCGCACGATCGAGGGCGACGCGAAGGACTGAACGAACACCGAGAGGAAGCCGCGCTCCTTCGCCTCGCCACCTGGCCGAGCGACGATGCGGCGCGCGACCTCCTCCTGTACGAGCACCACGATCTTCGGCGGGCGGCGGTCGTCCTCGAGGAACTTCACCAGCAGCGGCGAGGTGATCTGGTACGGAAGGTTCGCGACGATCCGCGTTGGTGGGCGCGGCCCGAGGGCGTAGAGGTCGACATCGAGCGCGTCCGCGCGGACGATGGTCACGTTCTCGCGGCCGCCGACCGTGTCCTTCAGCACCGCGACCATCCGCTCGTCGATCTCGATCGCGGTCACCGAGCGGGCGCGCTCGGCGAGCGCGGCGGTGAGCACGCCGGGTCCGGGACCGATCTCGAGGACGTCGTCGTCCGCCGAAAGCTCCGCGGCCTCGACGATGGACGCGAGCGCGGAGCGGTCGACGAGGAAGTGCTGGCCAATGCCCTTGGCCGCGCGCACGTCATGACGCTCGAGCACCGCGCGCAGGGCCTGCGGGTCGCTGAGGTCGCGACTCATCGCGCGAGCCTAGGGCTGAGGCACTACTTACAGCTCCACTGGCGCGATTCGCCGTTGCTGAACATCCAGGCCGCGACGTTCGCATTTGCCACCGGGTCCCACACGCTCGCTCCCCCATACCCCGCCGGGACGCTGTTCGCGCGCCAGGTGCCGGGGATGATCTGGAAGAGGCCCGACGCGCCGAGGATCCCGTTGTACGCGAGCGGGTCGTAGCGGCTCTCGCAGTACGCGACGCGCAGGAGCTGCTCCACATCGACCCCATATTTGGCGGCAGCGGCGCGGATGATCGCCGCGATCTCCCCTGGCGGTGGCGGCGCGGGCTTGTACATCGTCCCGACGTGAACGACCTGAGCGACGGCGACCGTGATCGGCTCGCTCGCGACGATGGTCCGGTCGGTCTCGACGCCGTTCACGCGCCGGACGAGGAAGGTGACCGTCGACTCGCCCGCAGCTCCGGTGACGGCGACGAAGCGCCAGCCGACGTACTGCTCGGGCTCCTCGATCGTCTGGACCGGTACCTCGATCGGCAGCGTCTCGACGATGGTGGACTCGGTCACGCGCTCGATCCCGACCACGGCCCCGGGCACGATCGGACCCTCGGCGGCGACCTGCAGGCGGTCCTTGGGGCCGAGGCTGATGCCGGCCTCCTGGAGGAAGGACGCGACCGTCCCGGGCTGGGCCCGGAACGAGACGGGCGAGCCGCCGTCGATCACCGTGACCGGGAACCCGCGGTCCAGGACGATCCGGAGCCCGGCCACCAGGGGCTGATCCAGGGGTACCGAGAGCCGGTCGCCGGTGCTCACACCGACGCCGGCCGAGCGGAGGAGCCCGCCGACGGTCTCGCCGGCTTGGGCGTCGGTCGCCACGGCGATCCCGTCGATGACCAGGGTCACGCCGGTGAAGACGTCGATCGCTGCGAGCGGCCGGAACCGGGCCAACCCGGCCTCCCGCTCATAGCCGGCGACGGCGACGAGCGGCTGGCTGTTGCGGGCCGGGGCGGCGAGCCCCCAGGTGCCAGCCATCAGGACGAAGGCAAGCAGCGCCAGAAGGGCGTTCCGCAGGACCCGCTGGACGGCGTAGCTGTGGATCTCTGGTTCCTCCTCGACCCCCAGCCGCACGCGACCATGGCGAAGCCAAGGTGTACGAAAGGGGGACGTCCACAGGGTAACAGACCGGTAACGCGCCCGTTCGCGGTGTCAGGAGCCTCCAGAAGTGGGCGCTTCGCGCCCGACCGGTACCCCTAGGACCCCGGCGGCCGCCAGCCCCGCTGCCGGAGATGGTCGCGGAGGGCCTGGCCGACGTCGTCCCGCGCGAGCGCGTGATCGACGAACGCAGTCACATAGCCGGTCCGATCGCCGGCGTCGTAGCGGTCGCCGGTGAGCTCGACCGCCCAGACCGGATCGGTCGCCGCGAGCGCGCTGACCGCATCGACCAGCCAGATCTCGCCGCCGCGACCGGGGGGCAGGGACTCGAGGATCCCGAAGATCTCCGGCTCCAGGACATAGCCGTGGACCGCCGCCAGGTCGCTCGGGGCCTCGGCGGGCCCGGGCTTCTCGACCATCCCGCTGACTCGGAACGCATCTCGCTCCGGCCGGCCGGCGAACACGCCGTAGCGGGAGATCTGCTTCCGGCTGACCCGGGCCGCCCCGGCGACGCTCCCTCCGAGCCGCTCGCGGGCATCGAGCAGCTGACGGAGCCCGGGCGTCGGACCGACCACGATGTCGTCGCCCCAGAGCATCGCAAAGGGCTCGTCACCCACGGCCTCGCGCGCGACCAGGACCGCGTGGCCGTTGCCCCGGGGCTCCGGCTGGATCACCACTTCCACCTTCGCCAGGTGCTCGGGCCGGGTCAGCGCCTCGAGCTCGGCCGTTCGGCCTTCCGCCCGGAGCCGGGCTTCGACCCGCGGGCTCGGCTGGAAGTACGCGGCCAGCGACTCCTTCCCGGGCGCCGTCACGAGGATCACGCGCTCGATGCCCGACGCCGCGCATTCGCTTACGACGGCGTCGAGCACCGGCGTGTCGACGAGCGGCAGGAGCTCCTTCGGCACGCTGCGGCTGAACGGCAGGAACCGGGTCCCCAAGCCGCCCGCCGGGATCACCGCCGTCCGGACCGGCCTCACTGCTTCGCGCTCACGGACACGGTGAACGCGATCGGCTGGGTCGTCCGCGGTGCGATGCCGGTCACCGCGAGGATCGGGGCCTTGCGGTCCTTCGAGCCGTCAACGTCGAGCTCGAGCGTCCCGTTGTCGACGATGTGTCGCTCGACGGTCGGCACCGCCCCGAAGCGGATGACCTGCACGACGTAGCGTTGCGTCACGACGTTCGAGGAGCGAATGAAGCCGTTCGCTGTCCAGCCGTTGTCCCTCTCGGCGTCGTCGGTGAAGCCGATCTCGGGGATCGTCACGTCGTCGAGCGCGAATCCGTCGAAGTTCAACGCGGCGTCGGTCACATATTCGAAGCGCAGGAGGATCTTCTTTCCGGCGTAGGCGCTGAGGTCGGTGGACTGCTTCGTCCACGCGGGCTTCGATCCGCCGCCTGATCGGCCGGTCATCCCGTTCCCCAGATTGTTGCCGTTCGGGTCGTCGGCCGTCGTGGCCTCGGTCTTGAGCGTCGTCCAGGTCTGCCCGCCATCCGCCGATGCCGCGGCATACGCGTAGTCGAAGTCCGGTTCGATGTCGTACCAGCTCCAGAACGAGAGCGTCGCCTTCGTCGCGCTCGACAGGTCGACGGTCCGCGTCAGCGTCGAGTCGAGGCCGTCGACCCGATCGGACCACCACGTCGCGTGCCCCGAGTGCGCGTCGGCCGGGATGATCCGCTGGGTCGTCGGTCCCGAGAACGTCAGGTGAACGGCGGCCTGCGGCAGCGCCACGTAGCGGGCCGCGTACTCGTGCACCGTCGCCCGCAGATCCGACCCGACGCTCACGCGGTCCTGAGCCGTGGGCGCCGCTGGCGTCAGGCGAGTGGCGGCGTACGCGTACTTCGGGTCGGGGTTGGACCCGATGAGCGCGTTCGCGGCGACGAAGTCGGCGTACTGCTCCGTCATCCCCGGCTGACCCCGCTCCTTGAGGACGGTGTCGACATCGAGGGGCGTGTCGACGCCGTGCGCGAGAAGCGCGTTCATGAGGTCGTCGCCGCCGGCGTGCTCGCGGAGGAACTCCAGGAACAGCAGCGCTGTGCCGTAATGCAGCGTCGCGTCCTTGTCGAGATCGCTCCAGTCATCGAGCTGCGTGTCCGGCTGCCGCAGGAACAATTGGTCGAAGCCGCTGGCCTGGCCGCTGGCGAAGCGTTCGCACAGCTGGGCGTGGCCCTCGGTGAACCACACGATCGACCGCTTCCGCTTGTTGAACTGGATCATGTGGCAGAACTCGTGCGCGAGCACGGTGTAGAAGCCGTCGCTCGCCAGGCGCGCGCTCGCGGAGTTCACGTAGATCATCTCCCGCTCCGCCGAGAACTCGTTGATCCACACCGGGAGCTCGTCGGCCGACGAGAAGTAGCCCGCGGCGCGCCCGGGGATGCGCGCGATCAACACATCGATGCGCGGGTCGCCATCGATGCCCGGCGACCACTCGGAGCCGTACGCCGCGCGGTCGGCGGGATAGATCTTCGTTTCGAACGTCGTGGCCGTGGTCTGCAGGGCCGTCGCGTCGACGGTCACGCCGTTCGCGATCCACCACTTGGAGTGGTCGGTGAGGATCCGTAGGGTCGCATCGACCTTCACGTTCTTCTTGGCGTCGAAGTCGTACGTCCAGAACTGCGTCTGGCTGCCGATGGCCTCATCCGGCGGGGTCTGGCGGGCCTGCGCGAATGGGGCGGATGGCGCGCCGTTGCGGCCGCGGAGGCGCCGGGTAAGGTCGAACAGGTCGGCTGCCGGCAACGGGCTCTTCGCCAGGGCGTCGGTCATGTCCTGTAAGGCCGGCGCGGGCTCCGGCGTCTGGATCGGCGTCGCGACGCAGGCCGCGCCCACGACGGCGGCGGCCAGCGCGAGACCGACACCCCTCAGCACCGCTGATAGCCGTCGGCGAGCGTCTTCGTCGCAACGAGCCGGCCGCCGCGGAGGTACCGCCGGGGGACGCGCGGCTTGATCGCCGTCACGACCTCGTAATTGATGGTGCCCCAGGCGCGCGCAAGGTCGTCGGCGGTCAGCGTCGCGCCCTGCTGGGTCCCGATCATCACCACCTCATCCCCCGCCTTCACGTCGCCGACGTCCGTGACATCGAGCATGACGTGGTCCATCGCGACGCGTCCGGCGATCGGGACAGCGATCCCGTGGAGCAGGAAGCTCGCGCCCTGTGCCAGCCGCGAGAGCCCGTCTCCGTAGCCGACCGGGACCGTGGCGATGCGGCCGTCGCGCGGCGTCCGGTATTCGTGGCCGTACGACACGCCGGTGCCCTTCGGGACATCCGCGGCGCGGTGGACCTTGGAGCGCCAGGCGAGGGCTGGACGGAGGCGGAGCCGCGCTGCGAGATGGGGCGCGGCATCGAGGCCGTACAGCGCGAGGCCCGGCCGCACGGCGGTGACGCGGGCGCGCGGGGCGAGGCTCGCCAGGCCGCCGGTCGCGCTCGCGTGCACCCATCGTGGCGGCGTGATCGCATCCAGGAACGCGTCGAACCGGTCGAGCTGCTGTGCGGTCGTCGCGACATCGGCCTCGTCGCCCCGGGCCAGGTGGGTGAAGACCCCGTCCACGCGCACGCCGGCGAGCCGGCCGATCGCGCGGTAGCGGTCGGCAGCCTCCGCGAGGGGAGCGCCGAGCCGGGTGAGCCCCGTATCCACCTTGAAGTGCAGCACGGCGGTCTTGCCCGCGGCGCGCGCTGCCTCGCCCATCGCGCGCGCTGCGTCGACGTCCCAGACGGTCACTGCGAGGTCATGCTCGACCGCCGCATCGCGTTCGGACTGCTCCTGCGCGCCGAGGAGAACGAGCAGCGGGTCGTGCGGCCGGGTGCGCCGGAGCACGACGGCCTCCTCGACCGTGGCGACGGCCAACGCGGCCGCGCCGGCATCGATCGCGGCCTCGGCGACGGCCTCCGCGCCGTGGCCGTAGCCATCGGCCTTCACGACGGCGATGACGTCCACGCCGGAGAGCTCGCGCACGGCGCGCGTGTTCGCGGCCACGGCATCGAGATCGACGTCGGCGACGGTCGTACGGATGACCTGGGTCACGTTCGTCTCATCGTGCGCCCGGACGGGCTTTGCCCGCCCGGGCGAGCCCCAGTCAAAGGATCTCGCGGAGCGCCCGCGGGAGCGCATCGACGATGTCCGACGCGAGCGCGCCGGATTCGCCGATCTCGCTCGCGAGGAGCGCGCCCGCGCGCCCGTGGACCCACACCGCCGCGCATGCCGCGGCAAGCGGCGCGAGGCCCCGCGCCAGGAATGCGGCGACCGCGCCGCCCAGGACGTCGCCGGAGCCGCCGACGCCGAGCGTCGGGTTCGGGAGATCGTGGACGAAGGTCTTCTTGCCATCGGTGATCACCGTCACCGGGCCCTTGAGCGCGACGACCGCGCCCCACTCTCGAGCGTGCCGCTCGGCGAACGCGATACGGCCGTTCCCCGCGGGCACCACGCGACCGGCCAGTCGAGCGGCCTCGCCGTCGTGCGGCGTGAGCACGCACTTGGGTGGGACGAGCTTCGGCCAGTCCTCAGTGCGCGCGAGCGCGTTCAGGCCGTCGGCGTCGATGACCGTCGGGGTGCCCCGCGTGTTCCGCAGCGTCGCCGCCACGAACTCATCGGTGCCCGGGGCATGCGCGAGCCCCGGTCCGATGAGCAGCGCCTTGACCTTCTCACTCAGGACGGTCGTGAGCTGCGCCGCCGACGCGGTCGCGACGACGCCGGGCTGGCCCTCGGCCAGGGTGAAGAACGTGAGGTTCGGGTCGCTGCCGGCGATCGCCTCGACGACCGAACGCGCGCTGGCGATCGTCACGACCCCGGCACCGCAGCGTGCGGCCGCGCGCGCGGCGAGCACGATCGCGCCCGGGTAGCGCAACGATCCGCCGACCACGAGGACCCGACCGCGCTGCTCCTTGCCGGCATCCGGATCGAGCGGCTTCAGCACGGCGCGAACGGCGCGCGCATCGAGCGGCGCGGCCGTGGGGTATCTCGCGGTGCTCAGGCCGACCCCGCGCGGGTCCCGACGGCGACAGCGACGGCGAGGTCCCGGATGTGCGAGATGCTGACGGCCAGCGGCGAGGTCAGGCCGAGCGCCCGCCGGCGTTCCTCGGCGCGCCCGTGCAGCGCGACGATCGGCTGGCCCAGCGGTGTCCGTCTGATCTCGATCTCGCGCCAGCCGACGCCACGGATCCCGAGACCGAGGACCTTCGATACCGCCTCCTTCGCGGCCCAGCGCCCGGATAGATGGAGGACGTTGCGCCGGCAATAGGCGCGCTCCCACTCGGTGTACACGCGTTTCAGGAACCGATCGTCGTGCCGCTCCAGCACGCCCTTGATCCGAACCGTCTCGATGATGTCGATGCCGACCTCATTGGTGTCACTCAACTGTGACAGCCTTGGCGAGGTTCCGCGGCTGGTCGACATCGTTGCCGCGGCGGTCGGCGATGTGGTACGCAAGGAGCTGCAGTGGGACGACTGCGAGCGCGGGCGACAACAGCTCGTTCGTCGCCGGGATGCGGATGATCTCGTCGGCGTGCTGCGCGATCTCCTCATCACCGTCCGTCGCGAGCGCGATGACCACGCCCGCGCGGGCCCGCACCTCCTGGATGTTCGACAGCATCTTCTTGTACACGGAGTCCTTGAGCGCGATCGCGACGACCGGCAGCGAGCTGTCGATGAGCGCATTCGTGCCGTGCTTCATCTCCCCGGCAGCGGTGCCCTCAGCGTGGATGTAGCTCAGCTCCTTGAGCTTGAGGGCGCCTTCGAGCGCGGTCGGGTAGTTCACGCCGCGCCCGAGATGCAGGAAGTTGCTCGCCGTGTGATAGCGGTAGGCGAGCGCCTTCAGCTTTGGCTCCTCCCCGAGGACGGCGTCGATGAGCGTCGGCAGATGGAACGCCTCGGCGAGGAGCTTCGCGGCATCCGCGTCGGGAAGCGTGCCCCGCCGCTGCGCGAGGTAGATGGCGAACAGGTAGAGGTCCACGAGCATCGCCGTGTACGCCTTGGTCGATGCGACGCTGATCTCGGGGCCGGTGTGCAGATAGATGACGTCATCCGATACGCGGCTCGCCTCGCTCCCGAGGACGTTCACGAACGTGAGGAGCCGCGCGCCCCGCTTCTTCGCCTCCTGCATCGCAGCCAGCGTGTCCGCCGTCTCGCCCGACTGCGTGACCGCGATGACCAGCTGGCCCTTCGACACGACCGGATCGCGGTAGCGGTACTCCGAGGCGATCTCGACGTCGCAGGGGATCCGCGCGAGCCGCTCGATCAGGTACTTGCCGATGAGCGCCGCGTGGTACGCGGTCCCGCAGGCGACGAACGAGATGCGCGGCAGGGCTTTGACGTAGTCGTCGCTCAGCTTCAGGTCCTCGTCGAAGATCACCTTTCCGGTGGACCGGTCGACGCGCCCGAGCAGGGTGTCGGAGATGGAGCGTGGCTGCTCGAAGATCTCTTTCAGCATGAAGTGCTTGTAGCCGGACTTGGCCGCGGCGATCGGATCCTGAGCGATGGTCCGGGCCGGCCGCTCGATCGAACCGCCGTCGGCGATGTTGCGGAACCGCACCGCATCGCGCGTCACGACCGCGAGATCGCCGGCCTCGAGGAAGCTCATCTCGCGGGTGTGCTCGAGGAGCGCGGTCATGTCCGATGCGACGAAGTTCTCGCCCTTGCCGTGGCCGATGATCACGCCGCCGGCGTTGCTGATCCGCGCGGCCACGATCGTGCCCGGGTCCGTGGTGGAGATGAACGCGAGCGCTGCGGCGCCCTCGAGGCGCGGAAGAACGGCGAGCGCGGCATCCTCGAGCGACTTCCCTGCCTTCAGCTGGTCCTCGAGGAGATGCACGACCACCTCGGTGTCCGTCTCCGACGTGAAGGTGTGACCGGCCGCCACCAGCGGCGCCTTGAGCGTCTGGAAGTTCTCGATGATGCCGTTGTGGATCACGGCGGTCGCGCCGTCACAGTCGACGTGGGGGTGGGCGTTCTGCTCGGTCGGGCGGCCATGCGTCGCCCAGCGGGTGTGGCCGATCCCGGTGTCTCCCGCTGCCGGACGCTGCGCCACGACCGCGGCGAGATTGTCCAGCTTGCCCTCGGCCCGGCGGATCTCGAGCGTGTGATCGCGTTCGACCGCGACTCCAGCCGAGTCGTAGCCCCGGTACTCGAGCCGTCGCAGCCCGCTCATCAGCAGCGGCAGGGCCTCGCGCGGTCCGGTATAGCCAATGATCCCGCACATGGCTAGGCCAACGCCTCCATCGCTTCGGCCGCGAGCGACTCGGCGATGCGGGTCGCCATCGCGTCGTCGCGCGCCTCGACGGTGATGCGCAGCACCGGCTCGGTGCCCGACGCGCGCACGACCAAGCGGCCGGCCGCGCCGAGCTCGGTCTCGGCGTCACGCACGGCCGTTGAGAATCGCGTGACTTCCTTCCACTCGCGGCGGCGCGGCGCTTTCACGTTCTTGGTGATCTGCGGCCAGTGCTCGATCTCCCGCGCGAGCTCGGCGAGGCTCTTTCGCTCGGAGCGCATCAAAGAGAGCACCTCCAGGCCGGTGAGGATCCCATCGCCCGTCGTCGTGAACTCGCGGAAGATGACGTGGCCGGACGGCTCGCCGCCGAATTGCGCCTTTCGCTTGTCGAGCTCCTCCCACACGTAGCGGTCGCCCACCTGCGTCCGGATGAGGCCGATGCCGTCGCGCGCGAGCGTGGCCTCGAGCCCGCCGTTCGTCATGACCGTGCCGACGACGAGCTTCGGGTCGAGCTTTCCGTGCTTCGCGAAATGCCGCGCCGCGAGCGCGAGGACGAAGTCCCCGTCCAGGACCGTGCCGGTGCCGTCGACGGTCATCACGCGATCGCCATCTCCATCGAACGCGAAGCCGACGTCGGCTTTGTGCTCGAGGACCGCGCGCTGCAGCGCGGCCGGAGCGGTCGCCCCGCATCCCAGGTTGATGTTCGCGCCGTCGGGCGTGTCGAAGAGCGTGAGCACGTCCGCACCCGCGCGCGCGAACACCGCCGGTGCGGTGCGGTACGTGGCGCCGTTCGCGCAGTCGAGCACGACCCGCAGGCCGTCGAGCTTCGGCGCGAGGGCGCTGAGGAAGTCCTCGTATTTCCTGACCAGGCCACGGACGTCGCCGACCAGCCCGATCCCGCCCTCGGTGGGCCGCGGCAACGCCGCGTCGTCCGCCATGGACGCCTCGATCCGGTCCTCGGTGGCGTCGGGCAGCTTGAGGCCGGCATGATCGAAGAACTTGATCCCGTTGTCGGGGGCCGGATTGTGCGACGCGCTGATCACCGCGCCAGCCACGACGTCCTCCGTGCGCGCGAGGTACGCCAGGCCCGGCGTCGGGATGTGGCCGGTCAGGCGGACGTCCATGCCGACCGAGCACAGCCCGGCGGCGAGGGCGCTCTCGAGCATCCGGCCGGACCGCCGGGTGTCGCGACCGATGATCACCGAGTGACCCGGCCCGCCCAGCACATGGCCTGCCGCGCGCCCGAGGCGCAGCGCGAGCTCGGGGGTGAGGTCGAGATTCGCGACCCCGCGGACGCCATCGGTGCCAAAAAGCCTTGTCACTTGCTCCTCATCGTGAGCGTCACTCGGATCGGCTGCAGGGACGTAGCGGTAACACCCGCCGGGACCTTAAGCACGACGTCGGCCGGATAGCTTCCGGGGCCTTTTCCGGTGGCGTCCACGGTCGCCGTGACATCGTTCGGCCCCAGGGCCGCGAGGATCGAGGCCGGCCCGGAGACCACGACGCTCACGGTCGTGGGGTCGGTCTCGCCGACCAGACCGGCACCCACCCCGGTGGCAACGACCGCGACGACGGGGAACGGCCGCGTGCCGGAGAGCTGGATGATGGTGATCCCCACGGTCGCGTCGGTCGGCTGGAGGAGCGTCACCCCGGCCGGCAACACCAGCGGGACCCTGAACGACGTGTTCGCACTGAGCCCGGTCACGTCGATCGCCGCCGTGTCGATGCGATCGACCGGGGCGAGCTTATCGGGGGTTCCCTGGACCTGGACCGCGACGGGATCGGTGGTCACGCGCGAGATCCAGTAGCCGGCGGCGACCGAGCCGCGCACTGACCACAGCACCGGGACCGTGCGGGTGCTGGTGGTCGAGAGCACCGGGACGCTGACCTGCACCGCCGGCGGATCCGACTGCACCCCGTCGACCGTGATCCCCGCGGCGTCGACCGGGACCGCATCGGCGCTGGCCGCGATGTCGATCGGCGTGTCCCCGAAGCGGAGCGTCGCGAACACCGCGGCGACGGTCGCGACGAGGCTCTGCGCGCCGGTGATCCGCACTTCGCTGCTCGAGAACGACGGCGCGCCGGGCTGGAACCCGCGCGGCGGATCGTTCGCGAACCGCACCTGGACCGACAGCGAGCGCGAGACGATCTTCTCGACCCGCACCGGCACGGTCGGCGGATCGGTCTCGGCCATGACCGCGGGATCGGCAAGCGGGACCCGCAGCCCCACGTTCTGCAGGTCGTTGCGGCTCAGGTCGGCCTGCGCCAGGTCGGGCACCGGATGGATGTCACCCTGCGCGAGCTTCGCGATCGCGCCCTGCGGCCCGTGCAGCTTCACCGTGACGTCTCCGAGCGTGCCGCGCAGCACGTATCCGTCCGGGAGGTCAGCGGGCCTCTCGACCGGGACGCGGAAGGTGACGATCGCCTCCTGGTTGGTTTCGGCGACGGCGACGAAGGCGAGAACGGAGATGGCGAGGGCGGCCGCCTTCAGCGGGAAGTCGCGCATGATCGCGCGACGCACGTCGAACCGCCCAAGGCCGCTCCTGCCCGCGGCGTAGCCGGGGGCGCGCACCGGCTAGGACGCCTTGCTGCGGAAAGGCAGCGGCTGGATACGGCTACGGAGCAGCGAGCTGAGAACGCGGCGCAGGCGCTCCTCGTCGAGGCCTCCGATGATCCGTCCGCTGCTGGCGATCGAGATGGCCTGGGTCTCTTCGGACACGACGATGACGATGGCGTCCGTCTGCGAGCTGATCGACAGCGCCGCCCGATGCCGCATGCCGTACCGGTGCGAAGCGCGCTCCTGCGTGTCCTCGAGCGGCAGGAGGCACGCGGCGGCGAGGATCTGCGGGCCGCGAATGATGACCGCGCCGTCGTGGAGCGGCGAGCGGACCATGAAGATCGAGGCGAGCAGCTCCGCGGAGAGCTTGCCGTTCACCGGCACGCCGGTCTCGGTGTAATCCTGGAGACCCGTCCCGCGCTCGATCACGATGAGCGCACCGTGGCGGGCGCCGCTGATGAGCAGCGCCGCGCGCGTGAGCTCGTCGACGATGTGATCGACCTCCTCCGCGTCGCTCGGCGTCAGCAGCCGGTTCAGCGGACCGAGCTGGCCGAGCTGGCCGAGCCCTCGCCGTAGCTCGGGCTGGAACACGATGAGGATCGCGAACACCGCGATCGCCAGGAAAGCCTGGAACAGCAGCTTCGTGAGCGTGAGCTGGAAGAGGACGGCGAGCCCGTAGATCACGACGAGCACCAGCACGCCAAGGAGCAGCTGTACCGCTCGCGTGCCCCGGATGAGCCGCAGCAGGTAGTACACGAAGACGAACACGATCGCGATGTCGAGGACGTTGTTCCAGCCGAAGGCCTGGCCGCTGAAGATCGCACGCACGGCGCTCAGGAACTGGTCCATCAGCTCATACCGCCTGGGCGAGCCGCTCGACTTCCACCGCCAGCTCGGCCTGGCCGTCCAGCCGGAGGGCCTCAGCGAGGAGCGCGCACTTCGCGCGCGCCACGTCGCGTTTGCCGATCGAGCTCACGACGTCGACGAGCAGGCGCTGGGCCTGATGGTCGGCGAGACCCGATGCGATGAGCTGAAGGAGGAGATCGGACGCCGCATTGGTGTGGCCGTTGGCGATGTGATGCCGGGCCGCGACGAGCGCAGCCTGCGCCGCGCGCGGGTCGCCCTTCGAGATGTACTCCGCCGCCCGCATGTCCGCTTCGAGCGCATCCTCGCTCGCATCGAGGGCCGGCTCGGGCACGCGCTCGCGCTGCGGTCCGGGCGGCGCGGGCGCCCAGGCCAGCGGCTCGGTCGCTGCGGGTGCCACCGCCTCGGCGATCGGCGGAGGCGGCCCCGACCCAGCACCGCCGAGCGAGTCGAGCATCCCAAGACGCGGATCGACCACCGGCGCCGGCTCCTTGCGCCCGCGACGCGGTATCCCGGGGATCGCGCCGGACGACGAGGGCTCGGACTCAGCAGGCTGCGCAGGCGCGGGGCGAGGTGCCGGTGGTGGTGGGAGCGCGCTGACGTCGATCCCGAGCTCGGTCGCGAGCGCGACGAGCCCCGGCACCGCGCCGAGCGAGTCGAGGCCGTAGCGGACATCGCGCTGTGCCCCGCTCGGGTCCGAGTAGAGGAGGGCGTGTGCGTAGCGCGCGTACTCGTTCACCGCGGCGTCGAGCTCGCCGGCCAGGGCATGGGCTGCCGCAAGGCGGCGGTGCGCACCGAGGTCGAGCGCGTCGAGCTG
The DNA here is from genome assembly GCA_036569845.1 of Candidatus Limnocylindria bacterium. GTDB lineage: Bacteria > Chloroflexota > Limnocylindria > P2-11E > P2-11E > UBA4735. The sequence continues at coordinate 16,143 of DATCPY010000052.1, forward strand.
CAGCGCCTCGGTCAGGAGCGCGACGACCCCGGTGTGCTCGCCGGCTTTCGCGAGCTTTGCCGCGCCGTCGCGCAGCACCGTGAGCGCCCCGGGCCGATCGGCCTGCTCCATCCGAACCTTCGCGAGCCCTCGGTAGCCGCCCGGAACAGTGGGGAACTTGGCGCAGAGGTAGCCGAATTGCTGCTCGGCCTGATGCAGGCGTCCGGCCTGCAATTCGCGCAGGCCGGACGCGAGCGCGACCTTGTAGTTGAAGTCTTGGACCGCTGCCACCGCGACTAGTGTGCGCTCCCGGCTCGGCGCCGTGGAGCGCTGGCTAGCGCTTCGTGAACTGTGGCGCCTTGCGGGCCCGCTTCAGACCGGGCTTCTTCCGCTCCTTCGCGCGCGGATCGCGCGTCAGAAGTCCGGCCTTGCGCAGGACCGCGCGGTGCTCGGCGTCGACCTGCAAGAGGGCGCGCGAGATCGCGTGCCGGATCGCGCCAAGCTGTCCCGATTCGCCGCCGCCGGCGACCTTGACCATCGCGTTGAAGCGCCGTGCGGTGTTCGTGACCGTGAACGGCTGTAGCGCGGACTCCGAGTAGCCGTCGCGGCCGAAGTACTCCTCGAGCGGCTTGCCGTTGACGACGACCGTGCCCTCGCCGGGCACGAGCCGGACGCGGGCGACGCTCGTCTTGCGGCTGCCGGTGCCCTGGAAGTACGGCATGGTCTTCATCTAGCGCTTCTCCATCGCGAGCGTCTCGGGCCGTTGCGCCTGGTGCGGGTGCTCAGGCCCCGCGTACACGAAGAGCTTGCGCGACATCTGTTCGCCAAGCCGGTTCCGCGGGAGCATGCCACGGACCGCGCGACGCACGACCTCTTCCGGCCGCCGCGCGAGGAGCCGCTCGAGGGTCTCGGCCTTCAGGCCGCCTGGATAGCCGGAGTGGCGTACGTACATCTTGTCCGAGAGCTTCTTGCCGGTGACCTTGATCTTCGCGGCGTTGACGATGACCACGGGATCGCCGGTGTCGAGGCTCGGGGTGAACGTGGGCTTGTGCTTGCCGCGCAGCGTCGCGGCGGCCTGCGTCGCCAGGCGGCCGAGGATCGCACCGTCGGCGTCGATGACGCGCCAGTGCCGCTCGACCTCGCTCAGCTTCGCGCTCTTCGTTCTAGTCGTTATCGCTGTCATTGGTGTGCGCTTTTCCTTTGTTTGTCTGCGGATTTCTTCCGCGCTCGTTCCATTCGTGTGCTTCGCCATAGGTTACTTGGGTCAGGCAAAGGCCGCGGGCCGCCGCATTGGGTCCGGCTTGCGCGCGATCCTTCGACCGCACGATCTCGCCGAACCGCTCGACGCCGATCTTGCCGCGTCCGACCCAGAGGAGGGTCCCGACGATCGCGCGGACCATCCCTCGGAGGAAGGCGTCGGCCTCGATCTCGAACCGGAGAAGCTCGCCCTCACGAGTCCACTCCGCCTTCCGCACCTCTCGCACGCCACCCTCGCCGATCGCGAACGCGCCGAAGTCGGCCCGTCCGATGAGTGCGGCACTCGCCTCGCGCATCGGATCCAGCCGCAGCGCGTCCGGATGGTGATACGCCCAGCGCTCGAGTGGATCGCGATCCGATCCGATCCGAAGCCGATATTCATATGTGCGTCCCGTCGCCGAGAACCGGGCGTGGAAGTCGTCCCCGCGCGGCTCGAGCGCCGAGATCGCGATGTCCCAGGGTAAGAGGGCGTTTACCCCCCGACCCAGCTTCGCTCCGTCCAGCAGGCTGGCTGTCCGGAAGCTCATGACCTGCCCGATCGCGTGGACCCCCGTGTCCGTCCGTCCCGCTCCGGCGATGCGCACCGGCTCGTTGCAGACCGTCGCGAGCGCTCGTTCAAGCTCGCCCTGCACCGTCCGCGCGCCGTCCTGGATCTGGAACCCCGCGAATGCGGTCCCGTCGTAGGCGACGCGTGCCCGGTAGTTCGTTAGGCCTTCGCTTTCACGGTCTTCTTCGTCGTCTTCTTGGCGGCCGTCGTCTTCTTCTTGACCGGAGCTTCACTTGCCTCGGCCGCCTTGGTCGTCTTGCGGCGCGGCAGCGCGAGACGGCGGCGAGGCTTCGCCTCCGACTCGGGCTCAGCCTTCTCTTCGACCGCGGGCATGAGCTCGATGAGCATCATCGGTGCGCTGTCCCCCACCCGGCGCGGCAGGCGCGTCGTGCGGGTGAAGCCCGACGGACGGTCCGCGTAGCGCTCGGCGAGGTCGGTGAACAGTTTCTCGACGATCTCCTGCTCGGGCAGCCAGCCGATGGCCTTGCGGCGCGCCACGAGCGAGCCGTCTTTTCCGAGCACGATCATCCCGTCAACGAACGTGCGGACCTCCTTGGCCTTCGCCTCGGTGGTCTTCACCGACTCGTAGCGGAGCACGGAGAGGGTCAGGTTGCGGAGCATCGCCTTGCGATGCCCGGTCTGCCGGCCGAACTTCCGCTGATGGACCTGATGCGGCATGCGCTAGCGCTCTTCGCCGCTGACGAGCTCGTCGTCACCGGTCGTCTCGTCGACGTCGTCCGCCTGAACCTCGTCCTGAGCGTCCTCGGACCCCAGGGCGTCGTCCGCGGATGCCTCGCTCGGCTCGGGAGCCTCGATGAGCCCGCGCGCCGCGAGGCGTTCTTTGATCTCGTCAAGTGACTTCTTGCCGAAGTTCCGCATTCGGAGCAGCTCCTCGTCCGGGGTCTGGAGGAGCTGGCCGACCTTCGTGATGCCGTGGCGCTTCAGCGAGTTGAACGCTCGCTGCGGCAGGTCGAGGTCCTCGATCGGCATGTCGGCGATGGCCGACGGCAGCGAGCTGCCGTTCGTCCGGGGCGCCGGCGCGAGCGCGGCCTGCGACCGGGTGAGCCCGGTGAACAGCGAGAACTGCTGGATCAGGATCTGCGAGCCCTGCGCGACGGCCTCGTCCGGCGGCGTCGTACCGTCGGTCCAGACCTCGAGGATCAGGCGGTCGTAGTTGGTCACCTGACCGACGCGGGTGTTCTCGACGGAGAAGTTCACGCGCTTCACCGGCGAGAAGAGCGCGTCGATCGGGATGACCCCGATCGGGAGCCCTTCCTTCTTGTCGCCCGAGCTGAAGCCGCGGCCGGTCTCGACCGTGAGCTCCATCCACACGGACGCCTCCGGCTCGAGCGTCGCGATCTTCGCCTCGGGGTTCACGATCTCGATCTCGCTCGTGGCCTGGATGTCGGCGGCCGTGACGTCGCCAGGGCCCGTCTTCTCGAGGGTGAGGGTGACCGGCTCGTTCGCGAAGGAACGGAGCCGCACGTTCTTCAGATTGAGAACGATCTCCACGACGTCTTCCTTGACGCCGGGGATCGTCGAGAACTCGTGGGCGACGCCGCGGATGCGGGCGGCGGTGATTGCCGCGCCCGGCAGCGACGAAAGGAGCACGCGACGGAGCGAGTTGCCCAGCGTGGTGCCGTAGCCGGAGGGCAGCGGCTCGCAGGCGAACCGCGCGTGGCGGTCATCGCCCTCGAGGCGCTCGATCTTGGGGTATTCGAGTTCGACAATGGACATGAGTCTTTGTTCCCTTCCTGGTCAGCTAGCGCGAATAGTGCTCGACGATGAGCTGGGTATCGACCTGCGTCTCGATCTGCTCCCGCTTGGGGTCGGACGCGATGCGCGCGGTGTAGGACTCGGGGTCGACCTCGAGCCACGCGGGGCGGGTCTGCGTCTTCGCCCACGCGAGCACATCCTTGAAGTACTGCGACTCGCGGGACGACTCGACGACCGCGATGCTGTCCTTCGCCTTGACCGTGTAGCTCGGGATCGAGGTGCGCCGGCCGTTGACGCTGATGTGCCCGTGGTTCACGAGCTGCCGCGCCTGCGACCGGGACTTCGCGAAGCCCGAGCGGTACACGACGTTGTCGAGGCGGGCCTCGAGGAGCTCGAGGAGGACCTCACCGGTCGCACCGCGCTGCTCGGTCGCCTTTTCGAACGTGTTCTTCATCTGCTTCTCGAGCACGCCGTAGATCCGACGGGCCTTCTGCTTCTCGCGCAGCTGCAGCGCGAAGTCGGAGACCTTGCGCCGGCGCTGCTGATGCATGCCGGGCGGCGAGCTGCGCTTCTCGAAGGTGCACTTCGTGACGCACTTCTCGCCCTTCAGGTAGAGCTTCATGCCTTCGCGGCGGCAGAGCCGGCAGACCGGACCGGTGTAACGAGCCATCGGTTCTCCTCTAGACCCGGCGCCGCTTCGGTGCGCGGCAGCCGTTGTGCGGGATGGGCGTGACGTCGGTGATCGCGGTGACCTCGAGGCCCGTCGCCTCGAGCGCCCGGATCGCGGCCTCGCGGCCGGCGCCCGGCCCACGGACGAAGACCTCGATCGTGCGGAGGCCCTGGTCCATCGCCTTGCGCGCCGCGTTCTCCGCGGTGACCTGTGCCGCGTACGGGGTGCTCTTGCGCGAGCCCTTCCAGCCGGACGCGCCGGCGGAGGCCCACGCGATCACGTTCCCTTGCGGGTCGGTGAGCGAGACGATCGTGTTGTTGAACGAAGCCTTGATGTGCGCGGCGCCACGCGGCACGGTCCGCTTCTCCCGCTTGCGGCGCGGTGCGGGCTTCACGCCCTCAGCGGGCTTGTCCGGCGCGGGCTTCTCGGCCTTTTCCTGGCTCACGTTCGTCCCTTCTCTTCTCTGCTACGTCTTCGCCGCGGTCTTCTTCTTGCCGGCGACGGTCTTGCGCGGACCGCGACGGGTGCGCGCATTCGTACGGGTGCGCTGACCGCGCACCGGGAGCGCCTTGCGGTGGCGCAGGCCGCGGTACGAGCCGATCTCCTGTAGGCGCTTGATGTTCAGCGCGACCTCGCGGCGGAGGTCACCCTCGACCGTGAACTTGCGGTCGATGATCTCGCGGATCTTCGCGACCTGGGCCTCGGTGAGATCGCGCACCCGGATGGCGTGATCGACCCGCGCCTCGTCGAGCACCTGGCGCGCGTTCGTCGGTCCGATGCCGAAGATGTAGCGCAGAGACACGTCAACGCGCTTCTCGCGCGGGATGTCGACGCCGCTGATCCGGGCCATCTGTCTCCCTTATCCCTGCCGCTGCTTGTGCTTCGGCTCCGAGCAGATGACGCGGTTCACGCCGTCCCGCCGGATGATCTTGCACTTGTCGCAGCGCTTCTTGACGCTCGCCTGGACCTTCACCTAGTACCTCACCCTTCGCGTGATCCGACCTCGCTTGAGGTCGTATGGCGACAGCTCCACGAGGACCTTGTCGCCCGGAACGACCCGGATGAAGTTCATCCGCATCTTCCCCGAGATATGCGCCAGGACCGAATGGCCGTTCTGGAGCTCCACTTTGAACATCGCGTTCGGGAGGGCCTCGGAGACCGTGCCCTCCACCTCGATGACGTCCTTGTTGTTGCTCGGCTTGCTACTCGCCATAAGCTCCAAACACAAAAAGCTCCGCAGCAATGCGCCACGGGAAGCAAAACTGTACCAAAACCGCACGATTTCGGCAAGTCGTGTTCATGCGGTAGCGCTCGCTCTCTCGCGGCCGGCGCCGTTCGCAGCCTCTTCGACCCGCGTCAACACGACGGTCTCGTCGGGCAAGCAGGCCAGGGTGTGCTCGAAATGGGCCGAAAGGCTCCCGTCCTCGGTGACGACCGTCCAGTTGTCCTCGAGCACCCGGGTGGCGAAGCCGCCGATGTTGACCATCGGCTCGATCGCGATGCAGAGCCCTTCCTTGATGGCCCGCCCGAGGTCCGCCGTGCCGTAGTTGGGCACCTGGGGCTCTTCGTGCATCGCCCGGCCGATCCCGTGGCCCACGTAATTGCGGACGACGGAGAAGCCTTGGCTCTCGGCGTACTGCTGCACGGCGGCGCCAATGTCGCCAAGCCGGTTGCCGACCTTGGCCATCGCGATGCCGCGCGCCAGCGCCTCGCGCGTCACTGTGATGAGCTTCTGCGCTTCCGCTGAGATCTTGCCGACCGGGACGGTGATGGCGGCGTCGGCGTGCCAGCCGTCGACGATCGCGCCCGCGTCGATGCCGATGATGTCGCCCTCTTTGAGCTTCCGCTTCCCCGGGATGCCGTGGACGATCTGCTCGTTGACCGACGTGCAGATGGTCGCCGGATAGCCGTAGTAGCCGAGGAACGAGCTCACGGCACCCGCGCGAGCAAGGACATCGGCGGCGATTCGATCGAGCTCCGCGGTCGTGACGCCAGGCCGCACCGCGTCGCGAGTGGCGGCGAGCATCGCGGCGACGATCTTCCCGGCCTCGCGCATCTTCGCGATCTGGTCCGCGCTCTTGAGGGTGACCATCAGTGGGCCGCCTCGATGAGCCGCGCGGTGATCGCGTCGAGCTCGCCGCTACCGTCCACCCGGCGGATCAGTCCGAGCTCCTCGTAGTGGTCGACCACCGGCTGCGTCTGCTCGGCGTACACGTCGAAGCGCCTGGCGATGACATCAGGGGTGTCGTCCGCGCGTCCTTCGGACCGCGACCGGTTGAGGATCCGGCGGACGAGCTCCTCACGCGGCACGTCGAGCAGCAGAACGGCGCCGATCGAGCGGCCGCGTTCGGCCAGCAAGGCCTCGAGCGCCTCGGCCTGGGCCACGGTCCGTGGGAATCCGTCGAACATCACGCGGGTGCCTTTAGGGAGCGCGTCGATGAACTCGCGCACCATGTCGATGGTCACGTCGTCGGGGACGTAGTCCCCGCGGTCCATGTACCGCTGCGCGAGCGCGCCGAGCGGCGTCGACCGCTTCAGGTGATCGCGGAACAGATCGCCGGTCGAGAGCTGGACCCAGCCGTTGCGATCGGCGAGGCGCTTGGCCTGCGTGCCCTTGCCCACGCCTGGCGGCCCCATGAAGACCAGGTCCCCGGCAGCCGCGCCGCTCGATGAGGCCTTGGCCTCGCGCTCCGCCATCACCGGATGAAGCCCTCATAGCTGCGCATGAGCAGCTGAGCCTCGAGCTGCTTCATCGTCTCGACGACCACGCCGACGACGATGAGGATGCTCGTGCCGCCGAGGCGCAGCGTCTGCACGCCGGTGAGGTCACCGACGAGGGTCGGCATCACCGCGACGATGCCGAGGAACAGCGCGCCGGCGATCGTGATCCGAGTGACGACGCGGCCCAGGAACTCCGCGGTCGGGCGGCCAGGCCGGATGCCCGGGATGAAGCCGCCGTACCGCTTGATGTTGTCGGCGACGTCGTTCGGGACGAAGGTGAAGGCCGTGTAGAAGAATGTGAACGCCACGACGAGGATGAAGTACGCGCCGTTGTAGAGGACGGTGTTCTGGAAGGCGTTGACGACCCCGGTCGCGAGGTTCCGCAGCCACTCGGTATCGCTGTTCGTGAAGTACTGCGCCACCTGGCTCGGGAGCAACAGGATGGAGATCGCGAAGATGATCGGGATCACGCCGGCGCTGTTGACGCGCAGTGGGATGTGCGTCGCGCCACCGGAATACATCCGGGTCCCGCGCACACGCTTCGCGTACTGGACCGGCACGCGGCGCTGGCCCTCTTGGATGAACACGATCGCGGCGATGACGAGGATCGCGATGATCGCGTAGATCGCGAGCGCGAAGTAGTTCGTCTGGACCTCGAGGGTCTGCTGCACCGTCCGGGGCAGGCGGCCGACGATGCCGGCGAAGATGATGAAGCTGATGCCGTTGCCGATGCCGCGCTCGCTGATGAGCTCGCCGAGCCACATGAGGATGAGCGTGCCCGCGGTGAGCGTCGCAAGGATCGCGAGCGTCAGGCCGAGGTTGGATGGGCCGAAGTCCGGGAGCACACCCGACCGCTGCATGAACACGCAGACGCCGATGCCCTGCAGGAGCGCGAGCGGCACGGTGAGCATGCGGGTGTAGGAGTTGATCTTGTTCCGCCCGTACTCGCCTTCCTTGGAGAGGCGCTCGAGGGGCGGGATCGTCTGATTGAGGAGGGTCATGATGATCGAGGCGTTGATGTAGGGGTTCACCCCGAGCGCCACGACGCTGAAGCGCGACAGGCCGCCGCCGGAGAAGAGATCGAGCAGACTCAGCAGCTGGTTGTTCTGGAGGATCGCGGCCAGCTGGGTCTGGTCGACGCCGGGTAGCGGGACATGCGCGAGGAACCGGAAGACCAGGAGCATCGCGAGGGTGAAGAGGATCTTGACGCGGAGGTCCGGCGCGCGGAAGGCGTCCCGGAATGTCTCGAGGACCTTCACTCGGCTAGCTGGTCCCCGCGTCGATCAGCACCACCGTGCCGCCAGCGGACTCGATCTTCTGCTTCGCCGCGGCGGACACACGGTGCGCGTGCACCTCGAGCTTCTGCCCGAGCTCGCCGTTCGCCAGGAGCTTCACCTTCGCGCGTGGCTCGATGAGGCCCTTCGCCGCGAGCGTGTCGGGCGAGACCTTGCCGTCGACGGCGTAGGTCTTGAGCTGTCCGACGTTCAGCGCGACGTACTCGACGCGCAGGCGGTTCTTGAATCCGCGCAGCTTGGGGAGGCGCATGTGGAGGGGCATCTGGCCACCCTCGAACCACGCTGGCAGACCCGGGCCGCTCCGCGCGAGCTGGCCCTTCGTGCCCTTGCCCGCGGTCTTGCCCTGGCCGGCGGCCGTGCCGCGGCCGACGCGGCGCGTGTTCTTCCGCGACCCGCGCTGAGGCTTCAGATCGTGCGTCTTCATCGTGCCGACTTCCCTTCCCCGACATCGACGAGATGCGCGACCCTGCGCAGCATCCCGCGCAGCGCGGGCGTGTCCTCGTGCGACACGCGCTGACCGGTCCGCCTGAGGCCGAGCGCCTGCAACGTCCCCTTGGCGGCCTTCTTCTCGCCGATCGCGCTCTTGTGCTGATGGATCTCGAGGCGGCTCATGAGACGGCGACCGGCTCTTCGACCGGGCGCTTCCGGCGCTCGATGCCGCGCGTCTGGGCGATGGTCTCGGCCGAGCGGAGCATCCGGAGGGCCTCCATGGCGGCCATGACGACGTTCACCGGGTTCGTGCTGCCCAGCGACTTGGACAGGATGTCGTGGATGCCGGCCGATTCGACGACCGCGCGCACCGAGCCGCCGGCGATGACGCCGGTGCCCTTGGACGCGGGACGGAGGAGGACCTTCGCCGCGCCAAAGTCGGCGGTGACCGGGTGCGGGATGGTGCGATCGACGAGCGGCACGAGCATGACGTGCTTCTTCGCGTCCTCGACACCTTTCTTGATCGCCTCGGGGACCTCGTCGGCCTTGCCCAGGCCCGCGCCGACGTGGCCGCGGCCGTCACCGACCACGACGATGGCCGAGAAGCTGAACCGCCGTCCACCCTTCACGACCTTGGACACGCGGTTGATCTGGACCACCCGCTCGGTGAGCTCCAGGCGATTGGCGTCGATCCGTGCCATTTAGAACCTCAATCCGTTCGAACGTGCCGCGTCGGCGAGCGCCTTCACGCGACCGTGGTATCGATATCCGCCGCGGTCGAAGATCACCTCTTCGATGCCCGCGGCCTTCGCCTTCTCGGCGATCAAGGTACCGACCGCTTTGGCTGCGTCGGCCCTCTTGGCCTTGCTGTCCTTGGCTTCCAAGCTGGAGGCCGCGGCGAGCGTGTGCCCGCTGCGGTCGTCGATGACCTGCGCGTAGATCTGGTTGAGGGAGCGGTAGACGGCGAGGCGCGGACGGTCCGCAGTGCCCGAGATGCGGGTCCGCAAGCGGCGGTGCCGCTTCTGCCGTGCCAGGTCGCGCTCGGTGAATGCCATTGCCGCTCCTCCCCTAGGCCTTCGCGCCGACCTTGCCGGCCTTGCCTGCCTTGCGACGGATGTACTCGCCCGCGTACTTCACACCCTTCGCCTTGTAGGGGTCGGGGACGCGGAGCGCGCGGATCTTCGCCGCGACCTCGCCAACGACTTCCTTGTCCGCACCCGCGACGCGCACCTTCTGCGGCGTCTCGAGCGCGAAGCTGATCCCCGCGGGCGGGTCGATCTCGATCGGATGAGAGAAGCCCAGCGCGAGCTGCAGCTTCTTGCCGGCGAGCGTCGCCCGGTAGCCGGTGCCGCTGATCTCGAGGTCGCGGACGTAGCCCGTCGCGACGCCCGTGACCATATTCGCGAGCAGCGACCGCGACAGCCCGTGGATGGCCTTCGCCTGCTGGGTCTCGTTCGCGCGGACGACCGTGAGCGTCCCGTCGGCGCGGTCCACCTTCACGAGGGGATGGAACGTGCGGCGGAGCTCGCCCTTCGGGCCCTTCACCGCGACGTCCTGGCCGTTCACTTTCACGTCAACGCCCGATGGGACGGTGATGGGAAGCTTTCCGATGCGACTCATTTCCTCTTCATCCCTACCAGACGTACGCCAGGACTTCGCCACCGAGGGCTTTCTTCTCGGCCTCACGGCCGGTCATGAGCCCCGACGAGGTCGACACGATCGCGATGCCCAGGCCACCGAGGACCCGGGGCATTTCGGTCTTGCGGGCGTACACGCGCAGGCCCGGACGGCTGATCCGACGGATCCCCGACACCGCGGAGGTCTTCCCCCCGATGTACTTGAGCGTGACGACGAGCTGCGTCCCCGCCGGGAGCACTTCGCTCTCCTTCGTCGCCTTGCGCTCGCTCGCGGCTTCGTTCCGGTACGGACCGATGAAGCCCTCGGCCTTGAGGATCCGGGCGATCTCGATCTTGATCCGGCTCGACGGGATCATCACGGTCTCGTGCCGTGCGCCAGAGGCATTGCGGATCCGCGTGAGCATGTCGCCCACCGGGTCGCTCACCGCGACGCCCCGCGGGCGGCGGGCCTTCGGCACGATCACCCGGCGCGGGCGGGGCGCGTCGCCTTCGGCGCGCTCCGGACGCGGGGCCTGGGGCTCGGGGGTCGTCGTCGTCAGCTCTGTCGTCATCTATTTGCCCCCTACCAACTCGACTTCGTCACGCCCGGGAGCTCGCCGATGAGCGCCCGCTCGCGGAAGCAGATCCGGCACAGGCCGAACTTCCGCATGTACCCGCGCGCCCGGCCGCACACCAGGCAGCGGTGGTAGCCCTGGGTCTTGAACTTCGGGGTCTTCTGCGACTTGAGGATGAGGCTGAGCTTCGCCAACTAGCTACCCCCCTGCGCCGTACGGAACGGCATGCCGAGCGACTTGAGGAGGGCACGCCCTTCCTCATCGTTCTTCGCGGTGGTCACGATCGTGATCTCGAGCCCGCGGAGACGGTCGATCTTGTCGTATTCGATCTCCGGGAACACGAGCTGCTCCTTGAGACCGAGCGAGTAGTTGCCGCGGCCGTCGAAGCTGCGTTCCGGGATGCCCTGGAAGTCACGGATGCGCGGCAGCGCGACGGTGACGAGCTTCTCGAGGAAGTACCACATCTGCGGTCCGCGCAGCGTCACTTTGAGCCCGATCGGCATGCCGACGCGGAGCCGGAAGTTCGAGATCGCCTTGCGCGACTTCGTGACGACCGGGCGCTGGCCCGTGATCATGGCGAGGTCGTTCGCGGCGGCGTCCATCGTCTTCGCGTTGCCGATGGACTCGCCCATCCCGATATTCAGGACGATCTTCTCGATGCGCGGGACCTGCATGACGTTCCCGTAGCTGAACTGCTTGCGCAGCTCGTCCTTTACGGACTTCTCGTAGCGCTCCTGCAGCAGGCTCGGCACTTTCGGCATCGCCCCACTGGACGTCGCCTGCGGCGCGGCGGTCGTCGACTTGCGCTTCGACGGCGAGGTCTTCTGCGGTGGGGCTTTGACTTCGGTCGTCATCTCTACTCCGCCCCTTCCGTCGCGAGGCCCTGGCCGCAGTTCTTGCAGAAACGCTCTTTCGCGTCGTTCTCGATGCGATACCCGACCCGCGAGGGCTTGTTGCAATGCGGGCAGATCAGCATGACCTTGCCGATCGGGAGCGGCACGAGCTGCTCGACGATGCCACCCTTCACGTTCTTGTTCGGGTCGGCCTTCGTGTGCCGCTTGGCCGTGTTCACGCCGGTCACGGTCACAGTGCGCTTGTCCGGGTGGACCTCCTGCACCTTGCCGCGGTCGTAGCGATCCTTGCCGGCGAGGACGATGACCTCGTCCCCCTTCCGGATCTTCATCGGCATCTAGAGGACCTCCGGAGCGAGCGAGACGATCTTCATGAAGTTCCGCTCGCGGAGCTCGCGGGCCACCGGTCCGAAGATGCGGGTGCCACGCGGCTGGTTCTGCGGCGTCAGGAGGACGGCCGCGTTGTCGTCGAACCGGATGAGCGAGCCGTCCGTCCGGCGGAACTCCTTCGTCTGGCGCACGACGACAGCGCGCACGACGTCGCCCTTCTTCACCTGGGCGTTCGGGATGGCCTGCTTCACCGCGGCGATGAAGACATCGCCGATCGATGCGCTCGTGCCGGTCGAGCTCCCGAGCACGCGGATCACCGAGAGCTCGCGCGCCCCGGTGTTGTCCGCGCAGCGGACGCGGGTGTACGGCCGGATCACTCGGCGGTGCCTTCGGCGACGGGCTCGGCCTTCTCGTCGCGCTGCGGTACCAGGATCACGTCGACGCCCTCGGCCTGCTCGAGGTACTTCTCCACATCCGCGACGCGTGGCGCGGCCGCGCCGGCCTCGCCGGCACGCGAGAGGACCTCGACCACCTGCCAGTGCTTCGTCGCGCTGAATGGGCGGCTCTCCTGGATGCGGACCAGGTCGCCGGCCTTCACGTCGCCGGCCGCGTCATGCGCCGCGTACTTCTTGCGCAGCCGGATGACCTTCTTGTAGAGCGGGTGCTCCCGCATCCGCTCGACCACGACGGTCACCGTGTGGGCCTGCTTGGCTGAGCTGACCAGGCCGACGCGCGTGCGGCGGCGGGATCGGCGCCACGAGTGCGCCGGGGCGTCGGCGGCCGAGCCCTGCGCCATCGGTGCGCGGCGAAGCGGACGCGCGCGCTTGACCGCCGGCGCGGCCGGAGCCGCGACCTTCGGAGCCGCCGCGGCCGTCGTCTTCGCGGCAGTCGCCTTCTTGGCCACTGTCTTCTTCTCTACGGTCGGCTTCTTCTCCGCCGCGGCCGTGGTCCTGCTCTTCTGAGCCGCAGGCGCTTTGGCCGCTGCCGTCTTCTTCTCGACCGTCTTCTTCTCGACCGTCTTCTTCGCCGGGGCCCTCTTCTCAGCCATTCGCCGCCTCAGTCTTTCGTTCGTCCAGCACCGTGAGCACGCGGGCAATGCGCTTCCGCGCGGCCGGCAGGCCGCGATAGTTCTTCAGCTGGCGGGTCGCCAGCTGGAACCGGAGGTTGAAGAGCTCCTCCTTCGCGTTCTTGAGCTCATCCGCGAGCTCGGTGTCAGACAGCCGCCGCATGTCCTTCAGTTGCACTGCTCTCACCCTCCGAGCCTTCACGGGTCAGGAACTTCGTCCTGATCGGGAGCTTGTACGACGCGAGCCGCATGGCCTCTTTCGCGAGCGCGTGATCGACGCCGGCGAGCTCGAACAGGATCCGGCCCGGCTTCACGACCGCGACCCAATGGTCGGGCGCACCTTTACCGGAGCCCATCCGCACCTCGGCGGGCTTCTTCGTGACCGGCTTGTCCGGGAAGATCCGGATCCAGACCTTTCCACCACGCTTCAGGTGGTGGACGATCGCGCGCCGCGCGGCCTCGATCTGGCGTGCCGTCATCCAGCACGGCTCCTGCGCCTGAAGGGCGTAGTCGCCGAACGCGAGGAACGCGCCGCCCGATGCGGTGCCCTTCATCCGGCCGCGCTGGAACTTCCGGTGCTTGAGCCGCTTGGGTTGCAGCATCTACGGCGTCCCCGCCGGAGCGACCGCGGGCTGCGCCGCGAGCGGGGCCGGCGCGCCGCCGGCCGGCGCACCGAGCACCGCCGGCCGCGCCGCGGCCGCCGGAGCGTTCTGGGACACCTGACGCGGTGCCGGCTCGATATCACCGCGATAGACCCAGGCCTTCACGCCGATCGTGCCGTACGTCGTCTTCGCGATCGCGCGGCCGAACTCGATGTCCGCGCGCAGGGTGTGCAGCGGGACGCGACCCTCGCGCTCCCACTCCCGGCGCGACATCTCGGCCCCGCCGAGGCGGCCCGCGACCGCGACGCGGACGCCCTTGGCCCCGGCCTTCATCGACCGGGAGACGGTCTGCTTCAGTACCTTGCGGAACGAGACGCGCCGCTCGAGCTGCTGGGCGACGTTCTCGGCAATGAGGTTCGCGTCGAGCTCCGGGTAGCGGATCTCGAAGATGTTCACCTTCACGACCTTACCGGTCGCCTTGCCGAGCGCCTGACGGAGCTCCTCGACCTTCGCGCCGCCCTTGCCGATCACGACGCCGGGCTTCGCCGTCTGGATCGTGACAGTCACCTGGTTCGTCGAGCGCTCGATGTCGATGCGAGCGATGGCGGCGTCACGCAGGCGGCCACGAATGGTCGTCCGGATGGCGATGTCCTCCTTCAGGAGGATGCGGTAGTTCTTCGCCTCCGCGAACCACTTGGCGTTCCACGTCTTCGTGAATCCGAGCCGGTACCCGATCGGATGGACCTTCTGTCCCACCTTCTAATTACTCCTTCTCATCCACGATCACAGTTATGTGACTCGTCCGATGAAGCTTGACGTCCCTACGTCCCCTGCCCCGCATCCACACGCGCTTCATCCGCGGGCCCTCGTCGGCCATCGCGCGCTTCACGTAGAGGTTCTCGAGCGTCAGGTTGAAGTTGTTCTCCGCGTTCGCGACGGCCGAGCGCACCACGCGGCCGATCGTGATCGCCGAGCCCTTGGGCAGGTGCTCGAGGATCGAGATCGCCTCCACGGCGGACTTCCCGGTGATCAGATCGGTCACGAGCCGGGCCTTCCGCGGTGACACGCGCTGGAACATCGCGCTCGCCTTCACTTCCACAGCTCTATGCCCCGGCCTTCACGGTCGTGGCGGTCTCGGCAGCGGCACCGCGCCCGTGCCCCTTGAAGGTGCGCGTGGCGGCGAACTCGCCGAGCCGGTGCCCGACCATGTTCTCGGTGATGAAGACCGGCACGTGCCGGCGGCCGTCATGCACCGCGATCGTGTGGCCGACCATCGTCGGCAGGATCACCGACGGGCGCGACCAGGTCTTCACGACCTTCTTCTCGTTGCGCGAGTTGAGGGCCTCGATCTTCTTCTTCAACGAGTCCTCGACGAAGGGACCCTTCTTGACGCTGCGACTCACTTCTTGCCTCTCTTCTTCTGCGGCTTGATCACGAAGCGGTCGGTCTTCGGGTTGCGGCGCGTCTTCAGGCCCATCGCGGGCTTGCCCCACGGCGTCTGGGCCATGCCACCGACCGGCGACTTCGCTTCACCGCCGCCGTGCGGGTGATCGCGCGGCGACATGACGACGCCGCGGACCTGCGGACGGCGGCCCATGTGCCGCTTGTGGCCCGCGCCGCCGATCTTCTCGTTCTCGTGTTCGATATTCCCGAGCTGGCCGACCGTCGCGCGGCAGCGCACATGGATGATCCGGATGGTGCCCGACGGCAGCCGGATCTGGGCGTACTCGCCCTCCTTCGCCACGAGCTGCGCGACCCCGCCGGCGGAGCGCACAAGCTGGGCACCGCGGCCGGGCTGGAGCTCGACGCCGTGGATCTGCGTACCGGTCGGGATGTTCTCGAGCGGCATGCAGTTCCCGAGGCGCGCTTCGGCGTCCGGGCCAGAGAGCACGCTGTCGCCGATCTTCAGGTCGAGCGGCGCAAGGATGTAGCGCTTCTCCCCGTCCTTGTAGACGAGCAGCGCCAGCCGTGCCGAGCGGTTCGGGTCGTACTCGATGGCGACGACCTTCGCCGGGATCCCGTCCTTGTCGCGCTTGAAGTCGATGATCCGGTAGCGACGTTTCTCGCCACCACCGCGGTAGCGCATCGTGACGCGGCCCTTCGCGTTGCGGCCGCCGGTGCGGTCCTTCGACTCGGTCAGGCTCTTCTCGGCCGGCTTCTTCGTGAGGTCGGAGAAGTCCGCGGTCTGGCGGTAACGCCGGACCGGCGTGACGGACTTGTACTTCTTGAGCGGCATCCGGCTTAGACCCCTTCCACGAAGTAGCGCTCGATGCGCTGGCCCGCGGCCAGCGTCACGACGGCCTTCTTCCAATCGGACTGCTTGCCGATCTTCTTGCCGATGCGCCGCGTCTTGCCGTGCACGGTCGCGGTGTTCACCGCGACGACGTCGACCTTGAACGACTCGGCGACCGCCTGCGCGATCTCCTGCTTCGTCGCGGCTTTCGCGACCGCGAACGTATAGCGGCCGGAGTTCGTGCCGGTCATGGACTTCTCGGTGATGATCGGACGGACCAGGACGAGATCGCCTCTCATGCCGTGGCTCCCTTCTTGACGGCGGCGACATCGGCGCGCGCCGCGAGGAGCTCGAGCGCCGGCCGGGCGACGAGGACCGTCTCCGCGCCAAGCACGTCGACCAGTCGCAGCGATGCGACCGAGCGAAGCTCGACGTGGGAGAGGTTCGCGATCGCGCGACCGTGCCCCTCGTTCATCTCCGCGCCGACGATCAGGGTCTTGCCGGTGTCGCCGATGCGCGCCAGCCAGTCGTAGACCTCGGCCGAGCGCGGCCGCTCGGAGAGTCCGCCGATCGTGTCGAACACGATCACGCGTCCCTCCGCCGCGCGCGCGGCGAAGGCTTCGCCGAACGCGGCCTTCCGCATCCGCTCGGGGATGCGCTGCCAGTACGTGCGGCCATTCGGACCGAATACGACGCCACCGTGACGCCAATGGGGCGCGCGGGTCGAGCCCTGCCGGGCGCGACCGGTGCCCTTCTGCCGCCACGGCTTCGCTCCCCCACCCGCAACGCGCGAGCGGTTCTTCGTCGCGGCCGTGCCGAGCCGCGCGTTCGCGCGGGCGGCCTGGAAGGCCTGGAACAGCACGCCTGTCCGGCGCTTCGACGTGCTGAGCGCCTCAGGGAGCTCGACGGAGCCCGACGAGCTGCCATCAGCACCGATGACCGGCGCGTGGCCCGCGGCCGCCGTCGGCAGCGGCTTCGACTCTATCTTCGCGCGCGGCTCGCGCTTCGGCGGCTCGACGCGCGGCTGCGCGGAGCGCGGGGTGATCGCCCGGGTGACCGGACGCGCGACGGCCTTCTTCTTGGCAGGGGCTGCGCCCCTTCGACCCCCGGACGAGGGCGTCTTCTTCTCAGCGGGCTTGGTGACCGTGGCCTTTTTCGCGGCCGGCTTGGCCGCGACGGTCTTCTTCGCCGTTGTTTTCTTGTCGGCCATCAGGCTTTCCTCACCACGACGATGCCGTTGCGCGCGCCGGGCACCGCGCCCGCGATCACGAGGAGCGAGCGGTCGGCGTCGGCGCGGAGGATCTCGAGGTTCTTCACCGTCACGCGATTCGCCCCTTGATGCGCGGCCATGCGAAGACCCTTCCACACGCGGCCGGGCGTCGTGCCGGAGCCGACCGAGCCCTGACGGCGCAGATGGTCGGAGCCGTGCGACTTCGGACCCCGCGAGAAGTGATGGAGGTGCACCGGTCCCTGGAAGCCCTTGCCCTTGGAGACACCGACGACGTGGACCTTGTCGCCTGCCTGGAAGCGCTCGACGCCGATGGCCTGGCCGGTCTTGAATCCATCGACCGAGTCAAGACGAACTTCGCGCAGGTGCTGCACCGTCGCGCCCGACTCCTTGAGGTGGCCGAGGCGGGCCTTCTGGAGCTTCTTCTTGTCGACCGTGCCGTACCCGAGCTGCAGGCCGGTGTAGCCGTCGCGCTCCTTGGTCCGGACCGCGGTCACGATGTTCGGCTCGGCGGCGATCACGGTCGCAGCGACGGCCGAGCCGTCGGGCCGGAAGTGCTGGAGCATGCCGATCTTGCGGCCGAGCATGAGTGGCTTCCCGATGTCGGGCGCCTGCTCACCGCGCGGCGTCTCGTCGCCACGCGCGGTCTCGGTCTTCTCTTCTGGCTGGTCGGCTGTCGTTTCGTCGGTCATTTCCTCGTCCTACCTGCGCTTAGAGCTTGATCTCGATGTCGACGCCCGCCGGAAGGTTCAGCTTCATGAGCGCGTCGACGGTCTTCTGCGACGGGTCGTTGATGTCGATGAGCCGCTTGTGCGTCCGGATCTCGAACTGATCGCGCGAGTCCTTGTAGATGAACGGGCTGCGGATGACGGTGAATTTCTCGATGCGTGTCGGCAGCGGGACCGGCCCGGTCACGGTCGACCCCGTCCGCTGCGCGGTCTCGACGATCTGCGCCGCGGACTGGTCGATGAGCTTGTGGTCGTAGGCCTTGAGCCGGATCCGGATCCGCTGCTTCGCCATTTATTCGATGACCTTCGTGCAGACGCCCGCGCCGACGGTCTTGCCGCCCTCGCGGATCGCGAACCGGAGGCCCTCTTCGAGGGCGATCGGGGTGATCAGGGTGACGGTGAGGTTGGTGTTGTCCCCGGGCATGACCATCTCGACCCCCGGCTGGAGTTCGGCCGAGCCGGTCACGTCGGTGGTCCGGATGTAGAACTGGGGCCGGTAGCCGTTGAAGAACGGGGTGTGCCGGCCGCCTTCCTCTTTGGTCAGGACGTAGACCTCGGCTTGGAACTTGGTGTGCGGCTTGACCGAGCCGGGCTTGGCGATGACCTGGCCCCGCTCGATGTCCTCGCGCTCGATACCGCGCAGGAGCAGCCCGACGTTGTCCCCGGCCTCGCCCTGATCCAGGAGCTTGCGGAACATCTCGACCCCGGTGACGACGACCTTGCGGGCGTCGCGGATCCCGAGGATCTCGACCTCTTCGCCGACCTTCACGATCCCGCGCTCGATCCGCCCCGTGGCGACGGTGCCGCGGCCCTTGATCCCGAAGACGTCCTCGACCGGCATGAGGAACGGCTTGTCCTTCTGCCGGACCGGGGTCGGGATATAGCTGTCGACCTTGTCCATCAGCTCGAGGATCGGCTTGTACGCCGGGTCCTCAGCGTTCGCCGGGCCTTCGAGGGCCTTGAGCGCTGAGCCCCGGATGATCGGGACCTCATCGCCCGGGAAGCCGTACTTGGAGAGCAGCTCGCGGACCTCGAGCTCGACCAGCTCCAGGAGCTCCTCGTCGTCGACCATGTCGACCTTGTTCAGGAACACCACGATCGAGGGGACCTCGACCTGCTTGGCGAGCAGGATGTGCTCGCGGGTCTGGGGCATCGGGCCGTCGGCGGCCGAGACGACCAGGATCGCCCCGTCCATCTGGGCCGCCCCGGTGATCATGTTCTTGATGTAGTCAGCGTGGCCAGGGCAGTCGACGTGGGCATAGTGGCGCTTGGCGGTCTCGTACTCGACGTGGGCGATCGAGATCGTGATCCCGCGCTCCTTCTCTTCTGGAGCGTTGTCGATGGTGTCGAAGGCCCGGAACTCGGCCCCGCCCCTGAGCGAGAGGGTCTTGGTGATCGCCGCCGTGAGCGTGGTCTTGCCGTGGTCGATGTGCCCGATCGTCCCAACGTTCACGTGCGGCTTGTTGCGCTCGAATTTCTTCTTTGCCATTTCCTTAGCCCCCTCTACTTGCCCTTCATGATCTCTGCGGCGATGTTCGGCGGAAGGATCGCGTAGTGATCGAACTCCATCGAGTACACGCCGCGACCTTCGGTCGCCGACCGCAGATCGGTCGCGTACCCGAACATCGTGGCCAGCGGGACCATCGAGTTGATGACCCGCGCGTTGCCGCGCTCGGTCATCCCGCCGATCTCGCCGCGGCGTGAGTTGAGGTCTCCGATGATGTTTCCCATGAACTCTTCGGGCACCACGACCTCGACCTTCATGATCGGCTCGACGATGACCGGGCCCGCCCTCGGCACCGCCGCCTTGAGGGCCATCGAGCCGGCGATCTTGAACGCCATCTCGTTGGAGTCGACCTCGTGCTGCGAGCCGTCGGTGACGATCGCCTTGAGGTCGACCATCGGATAGCCCGCGATGATCCCGTTCGCGAGCGCCTCACGGATGCCGGCCTCGATGGCCTTCGCCCACTCCTTCGAGAGGCCGGTCCCCTTGACCTTCCATTCGAACTCGAAGCCCGCGCCGCGCGCGAGCGGCTCGAAGTCGGCGACCACATGGCCGTACTGGCCCTTGCCGCCGGACTGCTTGATGTATTTGCCCTCGCCCTCGGCCGACTTGGTGATCGCTTCCCGATAGGCGACCTGTGGCCGACCGACGTTCGCCGCGACCTTGAACTCGCGGAACATGCGGTCGACGATGACTTCGAGGTGGAGCTCGCCCATCCCCGCGATGAGGGTCTGCCCGGAGTCCGGGTCGGTCTTCACCACGAATGTCGGGTCCTCCTCGGCCAGCTTGGCGAGGGCCAACGACATCTTCTCTTCGTCGGCCTTCGTCTTGGGCTCGACGGAGATCTGGATGACCGGGTCGGGGAACTTGATGGCCTCGAGGATGATCGGCTTGTCCGGGTCGCAGAGCGTGTCGCCGGTGAAGGTCTGCTTCAGACCGATGGCCGCGGCGATCTCGCCGGCGCCGACCTCGGTCACATCCTCCCGCTTGTCGGCGTGGAGCATGACGATCCGGGAGATCCGCTCCTTCCGGTCCTTGGTCGCGTTGTAGACCTGGTCGCCGGCGCGGATGGTGCCCGAGTAGACGCGGAAGAACGCGAGTCGGCCGCTGAACGGGTCAGCCGCGATCTTGAACGCGAGCGCCGCGAACGGGTCGTCGTCCGTCGGCCGGCGCACGAGCTCGTCGCCGGTCTTGGGGTCCGTGCCGATGACCGGCGGGACATCCAGGGGCGAAGGCAGGTAGGCGACGACCGCATCGAGCAGCGGCTGCACGGCCTTGTTGCGCAGGGCCGCGCCGCAGAGCACGGGCACGATCTTGTTGGCGATCGTCGCGGCACGGAGGCCCTTGATGAGCTCGTCGGTGGTGATGTCGTGCTCCTCGAGGTACTTGTGCATGAGCTCGTCATCGGTCTCGGCGACCTTCTCGACGAGGAGCTCGTGGGCCTTCTTCGCCGCGTCGACATACTCGGCCGGGATGTCCTTCACGACCGCTTCGGACGGGGTGTCCTGCTCCCAGAACAGGGCCTTCTGTTGGATGACGTCGATGATCCCCTTGAACGCGGCTTCAGCGCCCATCGGCAGCTGGATGGCGACCGGGTTCGCGCCCAGGCGGTCGATGATCATGTCGAAGCAGCGCTCGAAGCTCGCACCCATCCGGTCCATCTTGTTGACGAAGCAGATGCGCGGCACTGCGTACTTGTCGGCTTGGCGCCACACCGTCTCGGACTGCGGCTCGACGCCGGCGACCCCGTCGAACACGGTGACCGCGCCATCCAGGACGCGGAGCGACCGCTCCACTTCGACGGTGAAGTCCACGTGTCCGGGCGTGTCAATGATGTTGATGCGGTGGTCCGCCCAGAAGCACGTAGTGGCCGCCGCGGTGATGGTGATCCCGCGCTCCTGCTCCTGCGGCATCCAGTCCATCGTCGCGGCACCGTCGTGGACCTCGCCGATCTTGTAGATCTTCTTCGTGTAGAAGAGGATCCGTTCGGTCACGGTCGTCTTGCCCGCGTCGATGTGGGCGATGATCCCGATGTTGCGCACCCGCTCGAGCGGATACTCGCGAGCGGTGCCGGGCTTGCCGGATTTGGTCTCGATCACCACTTGTAGTGGGAGAACGCCTTGTTGGCTTCGGCCATCTTGTGCGTCTCCTCCTTGCGGCGGACTGCAGCTCCGGTGTTGTTCATCGCGTCCATCAGCTCGCCGGCGAGCTTCTCGGCCATGGACTTGCCCGGCCGCTTGCGCGCGGACTGGATGAGCCAGCGCATCGCGAGCGAGCCGCGACGGGCGGGGGGGATCTCCACCGGGACCTGGTAGGTCGCGCCGCCGACGCGGCGGGGCTTGACCTCGAGGAGCGGCGTCGCGTTCTTCATCGCGGTCTCGAAGACCTCGACCGCGGGCTTGCGCGTCGCCTGCTCGGCGCGGTCGACGGCGTCGTAGACGATGCCCTCCGCGGTCGAACGCTTGCCATCGCGCATCACCTTGTTGATGAACTGCTGCACGGTGACGTTCGCGTACTTGCGGTCAGGCACTTTCGTACGGTCGGTCGGACGAGCACGACGTGGCATCTACTTGGGCGCCCGCTTCTTCGCCTTCGGGTTCTTCGCGCCATAGAGCGAACGACCCTGCATGCGATCCTTCACGCCCGCGGTGTCGAGCGTGCCGCGGATGATGTGGTACTTCACCGACGGTAGGTCGGGCACCCGGCCGCCGCGGACGAGGACGACGGAGTGCTCCTGGAGGTTGTGGCCGATCCCCGGGATGTACGCCGTCACTTCCATGTGATTGGAGAGGCGCACCCGGGCGATCTTGCGAAGCGCCGAGTTCGGCTTCTTCGGGGTCATCGTGCGGACGATCGTGCAGACGCCACGCTTCTGGGGCGCGCCCTTGCGAAGCTGCACGAAGCGGCGGTCGAGCGAGTTCCACGTCGTGCGCAGCGCGGGCGTGTCCACCTTCGGCTTCTGGCTCTTCCGGCCCTTGCGGACCAGCTGCGAGATCGTCGGCATGCGTCGTTCCCCTTCTTGTGCGTGGCGCGCGCGAACGTACGCCTCACACTGGTCCGCGTTTTCTGACAACTCCCCCGACGAGAGCGCCTGCCTTGCGGCGAAGGCCCCCGGCGCAGCGCGACCGATGTCACAACAAGCGACTGGTCGATGCGCGAAATGACCGCCCTACCCCGCTCGGGAAGGCGGTCACCGTCTCGAAAGACAGCCGAATTGAAAGTATGACGGGTGGGCCCGCGGCCCGTCAACGCGGACCGAGCGGGCGCCTCCGTGATCTGCGCGACATGCGCATTTTGGCTGGCCCGGCGCTGTCCAATCCCTTGCGCACGCCTCGCGGCTTGGTGGCTTGGTCGCCCTCGCCGATGGCCTGGCCGGCGTCCCCGTCGATCCTCCGGTCGGGCGGGATGCTGAGCGCACTCCTATCTATCACCCGCGGACGCCGGCCGACGCTCCGACCGGCCTCGATCGACCGTGCAGCCTGAATTGGGCGGGTAAGAAGAAGGACCGCCTTTCGGCGGCCCTCCTCATGAACGCGGGTGACACCGAGGGCTACTCGGCGGTCGGGGTCTCTTCCTTGACCTCGCCATCGGGGCCTTCGAGGTCGAGGATGTCCGTCTCGGTGTCCTCTTCCACTTCGTCGTCGTCGAGGTCCTCGAGGTTGAGCTCCTCATCCGGTGGAAGGGTCGGGAGCTCCTCCTCTTCGTCGGTGCCGAACAGCCCGGCGAGGGCCTTCGGCTTCGGCATCCAGTCCAATTGATCACGCCTGGATTGGAGTCCGGTACCCGCCGGGATGAGCTTGCCGATGATGACGTTCTCCTTGAGACCCAGGAGGCGGTCCTTCTGGCCCATCGTCGCGGCCTCGGTGAGGACGCGCGTGGTCTCCTGGAAGGACGCGGCTGCGAGGAACGATGACGTCGAGAGCGACGCCTTCGTCACGCCAAGGAGCACGGTCTGCGCCGTCGCGGGCTCTCCGCCCGCGGCGATGGTGCGCGCATTGATGTCCTCGAACTCGAAGCGATCGAAGAGCTCCATCGGAAGGAGCTCGGTGTCGCCCGGCTCTTCGATGCGGACCTTGCGCAGCATCTGCCGGACGATGATCTCGATGTGCTTGTCGTTGATCGTCACACCCTGGCTGCGGTAGACCTTCTGGACCTCCGCGACCATGTAGCGGTGCACGGCCTCGCGGCCGGAGATTCGCAGGATGTCCTGCGGATTCGCGGAGCCCTCGGTCATGAAGTCGCCGGCCGAGACCTGCTTGCCGTTGTCGATCCGGAGGCGCGCCTGGTGGGCGACCTCGTAGATCCGCTCCTCGACCTCCTGCATCGCGATCGTGATCTGGCCGCTGCTTTGAACGTGGACCGTGCCGGACACCGGCGACGGCATGTCGATCTTGCCCTTCGTGCGACGCTCGGGCTTGGCGAGGGCCTCGCCGGCGGCGACGTGCGCGCCGTCCTCGACGTTGAGGACGTAGCCGCTCGGGATGCTGATCGGGACGGTGTACTCCTGCATGTTTCGGACGACGATCTTCCGGGAGCCGTCCGGGTCGCGGACGATCTCGGCGATGCCGTCGATCTCGCTGATGACCGCGAGCCCCTTGGGCACGCGGGCCTCGAAGATCTCCTCGACGCGCGGGAGACCCATCGTGATGTCCTCACCCGCGACGCCACCGGTGTGGAACGTGCGCATCGTGAGCTGCGTGCCGGGCTCGCCGATGGACTGCGCGGCGATGATGCCGACAGCCTCGCCGGACTCGACGAGCTTGCCGGTGGCCATCGAGCGGCCGTAGCAAGCGCGGCAGATGCCGTACTTCGCGTGGCAGGAGAGCGGCGAGCGGATCCGCATCCGCTTCACACCCGCGTTGGCGATGGCCTTCGCGGTGTCGCGGTCGATGTCCTCGCCGGTCGAGACGACCCGCTCCTTGGTCTTCGGGTCGTCGACGTCCATTGCCGCGACGCGACCGAAGAGGCGGTCCGGGAACGGCTCGATCATGCCGACTTCCTCGGCGTTCACGAAGATCCCATCCTCGTCGCCGCAGTCCTCCAGCCGGACGATGACGTCCTGCGCGACGTCCACGAGACGGCGCGTGAGATAGCCGGAGTCGGCGGTCCGGATGGCCGTGTCGGCGAGACCCTTGCGGCCACCGTGCGTGGAGATGAAGTACTCGAGGACCGTGAGGCCCTCGCGGAAGTTCGAACGGATCGGCAGGTCGATGATCCGGCCCTGCGGGTCGGCGATGAGACCCCGCATGCCGCCGATCTGGCCCATCTGGCGAGGGTTACCACGGGCGCCGGACGTCGCCATCATGTACACGGACCCGCGCTTGTCGAGCGAATCCATCATGGCGCTCACGACCGTCTCGGTGGTCTCGGTCCAGTGCTTCACCGTCTGCTCGTAGCGCTCTTCCTCGGTGATGAGGCCGCGGGAGAACTGCCGGTCGATCTCGTTGACCTTCTTCTCGGTCGCTGCGATCGCGGTGGCCTTGATCGCGGGCACCGTCACGTCGTCGATCGAGATCGAGACGCCGGCGTGCGTCGCCGCGGAGAAGCCGATGCGCTTGATCTTGTCCACGACGTCCGCCGTGACGTCGTTGCCGTGCTTCTCGAAGACGGCGATGACGATGTCGCGGATCGCGTCGCGGCGCAGGTTCTTGTTGACGAAGCGAAGGTCCTCGGGCAGGACGGCGTTGAACATGACCCGGCCGACGGTCGTGTCGATGATCTTGCCGTCGTGCGGGAACTTCACCGGATCGTGCATGCCGACGACGCCCAGGTCGAACGCCGACTGGACCTCGCCGTAGTCGCCGAACAGGCGGGGCTTCAGATCCTTCTGTTTGGAGTCGAGGGTCAGGTAATAACAACCGAGCACCATGTCCTGCCGCGGCGTGACCACGGGCTGGCCGTCGGCGGGCTTCAGGATGTTGCGGCTCGAAAGCATGAGGTGCTTGGCCTCGGCCTGCGCGGCGGCGGAGAGCGGCACGTGCACGGCCATCTGGTCGCCGTCGAAGTCGGCGCCGAAGGCCTCGCAGACGAGCGGGTGGATCTGGATGGCGTTGCCCTCGATGAGCTTGGGCATGAACGCCTGGATGCCGAGGCGGTGGAGGGTGGGCGCGCGGTTGAGGAGG
>DATCPY010000053.1:0-2986 GCA_036569845.1 Candidatus Limnocylindria bacterium
GCGCGCTTCCCCGCCCCGCCGCGCACGCGGCATCGGCCAGGGCGCCCGCGAGGTTCAACCCGGTTGACCTAGAGGTACTTGCGACCCTCGAGCTTGTTCGGGACGACGAGGCCGAGGGCGCTGATCTTCGGGTCCATCTCCGCGATGTAGTCCTCGCGCATCTTCCCGTTCGGCCGCTTCTTCAGGCCCCACTCGATGTAGCGCTCGTCGCGCGCGGAGTTCGAGCGGCCGAACATGTCGAGCCCGACCACGTACCACTTGTCGATCGCGCGCTGCGCGGCGGCCCTGCCCTCGTCGGTCCCCATCAGCTGCTGGAGCTGCTGCTCGCCGTACGCGACGTGGCCCTTCTCCTCGCGGAGGATGGTCGGCAGCACGTCGTCGGTCGGCAGGTACGACGAGCCGACCATCTCGTCGAGCTGGTACTCACCCACCTTGTCGATGAGGAAGCCGAACGCGGCGAAGTCGCCCCACTCGGGCATGTCCACCTTGAACGCGTCGACCTCGCGCTGCGAGCGAGGCCGGTAGAGGATGTCGGACCGATCGAGGCCGATCATCCCGAGCATCCGGAGGAACTTGCGGCAGTGGTCGATCTCCTCCGACGCGATGCGCGCGACGCGCCACTGGTCGTCCACGCTCGGGGCTCGGAGGGTCCAGTGGTCGACGTAGATGTGCGGCCCGCCGATCTCGCAATCGGCCTGGATGGTGAGGAGGCGGGTCAGCAGGTCGCGGTACTCATCGGGCATCTTGCCGAAGTCCTTCGGTTCGATGCGGTCGGTGAACTGCGCCATTTAGCTGACCCGCCTCCTCTCGTTCGTCGCTACTGGCCGACCTTCCGGTCCTGCGCGCTCTTCACGAAGGTCGTGTCGATCATCTTGGTCAGATCGACGGTCTTCACCTTCGGATTCTCCTTCGCGAGGATGTCGATCGAGGTCGCGAGCTGGTCCGGTCCCGGCATCGGATAGGCCGGGGTGACCTCATGGAGGAAGAAGTCGTACGCGCGGGTCATATCCTCGGTCGAGTCGCTCTTGAAGTACTTCTTCAGGACGCCGATCGTGAAGTCCTTGTTCTTGTTCGCGTACGCGATGCCTTCGACGATCGCGTCGATGTACGCCTGGACCACGGCCTTGTTGGCCGTCAGGTACGAGCGCTGCACGACGATCGCCGTGTTGGACGCGGGGATCTTCTGGCTGGCGAGGTCGATGAGCGCGGTGAGGCCGGCTGCCACGAGCTTGTTGTCCTCCGGCGGGTCGTCGAGTCCGGCGTCGATCTGGCCGGTCAGCAGGGCTGCCGTGCGATTCGAGTGCGACCCGACCGCGACCATGTCCACGTCCTTGTCCGGGTCGAGGCCGTTCTTCTTCAGCGCATCGCGGGTCGCGATGTCGCTCGAGCCGCCGGCGTTCGAGATGCCGACCTTCTTGCCCTTCAGGTCCGCGATGGTCTTGATGCCCTTCGCGACGTAGAGCTTGTAGGGATACACCGGCGCGAGCTGGCCGACGATGACGATGTCGGCCCCGCCGGCGACGGCCCCGAGCACCTCGCCGCCGCCGAACTGCGCGACGTTCACGGAGCTCGAGATGAGAGCCGCCGACGTCTGTGCGCCGCCGTTGATGTACTGGAGGTCGACGTCGAGGCCGCGGTTCTTGAAGATGCCGGCCTCGAACGTGACCCAGACGGTCATGTCGTCGCCGGTGATGTTGCTGTAGGCCACCTTGATCTTCGTGCAGCACGGCAGGCCCGTCGGCGACGGCGAAGCCGCCGCTTGGGTCGCGGCCGCCGTCGTGGCCGCGGGCGCCGTCGTCGCCGCGGTGCCGCCCCCGGCGCCACCGCCGCACGCGGTCGCGAGGATCGCGATGACCGCTCCTAGGACCGCAAGGGTCTTCGTCATTGAGTCACTCCCGCCTTCTCCTACCGCCGTATTTGGGGTCGCCACGACTGGAACCGGTTCTCGACGCGCTGAAGGATCGTCGTGAGGATCATGCCCGTGCCCGCGATGAGGATGACGCCCGCGAAGAGCTTCGGGGTCTGGAACGTCTGGCCCGCGATCGCGATCAGCTGGCCGACACCGTGCCGCGCCGCGATGAGCTCGCCGACCACGACGCCGGTCAGGGCATGGCCGACACCCAGCCGGAAGCCCGTCAGGATGAACGGCACCGACCCAGGCAGCACGACCCTACGGAAGATGAGCGCGTCCGAAGCTCCGAACGAGCGCGCGACGCGGAGGAGCGCGGCCTCGGTGTTCCGCACCCCGGCCATCGTGTTGATGATGATCGGGAACAACGCCCCGAGGAAGATGACCGCGACCTTCGACGGCATGTCGATGCCGAACCAGATGATGAACAGCGGGATGAGCACGATGCGCGGCGTGCTGTAGAAGAAGTTCACGATCGGGTCCATCGCGTACTGGACCCGCGTATACCAACCCATGGCGAGGCCGAGGAGCAGGCCGACCACGATCGCCATCCCGAAGCCGATCGCCAGCTCCTCGCCGCTCGTCGCCATGTCGAGCCAGATGTCGCTGGTCTGGAACAGCTGCACGAAGGCCCGCGCGACGTCCGTCGGACCCGGAAGGAAGAGGACCGGCATGATCCGCGCGTTCGCGACGAGCTGCCACGCCGTCAAGACGACCGCGACGCTCAGCGTGCCGACGACGAGGGGCTCGTACTGCTTCATGCGGCTCGGCTTCACGACGGACCGCACCTCGCGCCCGGGCATCGCGTCGCCCGAGCCACGAGCGGCGACCGGCTCGGCGAGAAGGACTTCCCGGCTCATGCCGCAGGCACCCCGGCGATAAGGCGCTCGGCCGGTACCGCGAGCTCCTCCTGGATCGATTCCCAGATCTCGTCCTCGTAGGTGAGGAACTGGGGGTCGCGCTTGATGCGGAGGTCACGAGGGCGAGAGAGGTTGATGTCGACCACGGCCTTGACCCTGCCCGGCCGCCGGGTGAACACGATGACCCGGTCCGAGAGGTAGATGGCCTCCTTGATGT
>DATCPY010000054.1:0-3297 GCA_036569845.1 Candidatus Limnocylindria bacterium
TGGCATCGAGCGCGGTCGAGGAGTACCTGCAGGCGATCTACACGCTCGCCGACGAGAACGGCCATGTCGTCTCGGCGCGCCTCGCCGAGTTCCTCGGCTTCTCGGCGCCGGCGGTGTCGGAGATGGTCCATCGCCTGGAGCGCGACGGCCTGGTCTCGCTGGATGGCCATAAGGAAGTGCATCTGACCAGCTCCGGGAAGAGCCAGGCGGACTCGGTGGTGCGGCGCCACCGGCTGGCCGAGCGGTTCCTGGTCGAGGTGCTCGGGTTCGAGTGGTGGAAGACCCACGAGGAGGCCGAGCGCCTCGAGCACGCGATGTCCGCCGAGATGGAAGCGCGCATGGTGCGCGTCCTCGGCGATCCGCAGACCTGCCCGCACGGCAATCCGATGCCCGGAGTCACGCCGACCCCGACGCGACCGCTCGCGGAGCTGCCGGCGGGCGAGCCCGCCGCCGTCGTGCGGATCCCCGACCAGTTCGAACACGAGCCCGGGTTCCTCGAGTACCTCGACTCACAGGGCGTGAAGCCGGGCGTGCTCGTCGAGGTCGTGGAGCGAGGTCCTACCCTCCTCCGCGTGCGGATCGACGGCACGGTGCGTTCGCTGCGGCCCGACTGCGGGCAGAAGGTGTGGATGGCGAGATGACCGATGCGAAGATCTACGTGCAGCAGGCCGACGACGCGTACTTCATGGCGCGGGTCCCGGCTCTCCCCGGGGCCAATGCGTCGGGGAGGACCCGCGACGAAGCGATCGCCAACGCGCGCAAGGCGTTCCGCGCGTATCGCGACCTCCTCGAGGCGCGAGGCGTGTCGGTCGAGCATTGGAAGGACATCGACCCTGATGCGCTGGCGGTGGACGATGCGCCGCCGAGCGGCGTGTTCCCGGGCGAGGACACAGCCCTCGCCGAGCACGAGATCCGTGACTTCCTCCATCAGTTCGAAGCCTCGCGCGCGGCGTTGATCTCGCTCGTCAAAGGCTTGTCCGCGCCGCAGCTCGAGAAGAAGCCGACGGAGACGATGTGGAGCGTCCGCGAGACGCTCGAGCACATCATGGAAGCGGACACCCAGTTCCTTGCGAAGCTGGAGAAGTGGCCCGACGATCCGTTCGGCACGCTCCAGGCGACGCACCGCATCGCGTTCCAGCGGTTCAGCGTCATGGAGCCGAGCGATTTCGTCGACCACGAGATCATGGGACGCCGGTGGACGACGCGCCGGGTGATGCGCCGGATGCTCGAGCATGAGTTCGAGCACTACGCGCACATCAAGGAGATCATGGCGGCCCTCGGCAGCGACAGGCCGCCGGAGTGATCCCGAGCTAGCGGCTCGCCCACTCCCGCGCGCGGCCTACCTGCCGCTCGATGAGCCCGCGCTGATCGGCCCGCACATCGGGTAGGGCGTCGGGCGCGAACCAGCCGAGCTCTGCGACCTCCGCGGTGAGCGCCTCGCTCCCGCCAACGACCTTGAAGGCGAACACGACCTCGACGCGCGCCCACCGGAAGCCAGTGACGACCTCGAGGACCGGCCCGACCTCGATGACGAGACCGGTCTCCTCGCGGATCTCGCGCGTCAGCGCGTCCTCGACGCGCTCGCGCCGGTGCAGGAAGCCGCCGAGGAAGCGCCACTGCGGCGCGCCAAAGCGATGCCGCGCGAGGAGCACGCGACCCTGCCGATCGACGCCAAGGCCGGTCACCCCGACGAGGAAGCGCTCGTGCGCGGCGGTCATGAACCGGCGCTGCCAGCGGACCGGGAACGCGTTGAAGACGAGCGCGAGGACCCGCATCAGCATCGCTGTGAGACTATCGGCCGTCGTGCTCACTCGTCGTGGATTCCTCGTCTCAGCCGGCGCGACGATCATCGGCGGTTGCGTGACGCCGGCGGTCACGCCCTCGCCGAGCCCGACCGCGGTCCCGCCGAGCGCGACACCGACCCTGCTGCGCACCGCGTCGCCGACGCCCGGGCCACCAGATTGGAACGCGCTCGCCTCTCAGCTCCGCGGCACGCTCATCCGGCCCACCGATGCCGGGTACGACGCCGCGCGCGTGCTCTACAACACGCGCTTCGACGGCCTGCGGCCGCAGGCGATCGCGGGGTGCGCATCGGTCGCCGACGTCCAGGCATGCATCGCGTTCGCTCGACACTACGGCGTGGCGATCACGCCGCGCTCCGGCGGCCACAGCTACGGCGGATGGTCGAGCGGCCAAGGCCTTGTGGTCGACCTCGCCGGGCTTGGCTCGACCAACGTCCGCGACATCTCAGCCACGATCGGAGCGGGCGCGCGGCTCGCCGACGCGTACGCGACCGTCGGCGCACAGGGCTTCGGCATCGCGGCCGGAAGCTGTCCCACGGTCGGGATCGCCGGCCTGGCGCTCGGCGGCGGGCTCGGCGTCCTGTCCCGCGCGTGGGGTCTCACCTGCGACAGCGTCGTGAGCATCGACGTCGTCACCGCGGACGGGACCGCGCGCACCTGCGACGCACAACGCGATCCCGACCTGTTCTGGGCGCTGCGCGGCGGCGGCGGAGGGAACTTCGGCATCGTCACGTCGTTCACGCTCCGCACGCGGCGGTCGGCGCCGCTCGCGATCGCGTTCGTGACCTGGCCCTGGGCGCGCGCCGCGGCGGTCGTCCGCGCGTGGCAGTCGTGGATCGCCAGCATGCCCGACGCGGTCTGGTCGAACGTGCACCTGGACGCGGCGACCGGGCCGGCGCCGACGCTTCTCGTCCACGCCGTCGCGATGGAGGACGTCGCGGCACTCCAGGCCCACCTCGACCAGCTCGTCAACCTGGCCGGCAGCGCGCCCGATGGTCGCACTGTGCTGACCCGTCCGTACACCGAGGCGATGCTCCTCGAAGGCGGCTGCGCGCAGCTCACGTTGGCGCAGTGCCACTTACGCGGCACGACGCCTGACGCAACGCTGGGCCGCGAGACGTACGCGGCCAAGTCCGCCATCGCGGCGGGGCCGCTCTCGAACGCCGCGATCGACGCGATCCTCGGCGGCCTCGAAGGGCTCCAGGCCTTGCCGAACGCCGGCGCGGGCTCGATCCTGATGGACGCGATGGGCGGCGCGATCGCGCAGGTCGCGCCGGACGCGACGGCGTTCCCCCACCGCACGGCAATCGCCGCGCTCCAGTTCGTCGCGAGCTGGGACGCGAGCGCGCCGCCGGCCATCGCCGACGCGTCGATCGCATGGCTGCGGAGCACCTACGCGAAGGCGCGGCCGCTCATCGGACCGGGCGCGTACGTGAACTACGCGGACCCCGATCTCCCCGACTGGCAGCAGGCGTACTACGGCGCGAACTACGCG
>DATCPY010000055.1:0-2395 GCA_036569845.1 Candidatus Limnocylindria bacterium
GCTTCTGCATCCTCGAGGAAGTACGAAGTCGGCTTGCCGAGCTTCTCGGCCATGAACTCGAGCGACTTCATCGCGGGACGGACCTTGCCGAGCTCGATCGCGCTCACGTACGCGCGCGTGAAGTGCGGCGCTCCGAGCTGCGCCTGGCTCAGCCCGGCTTCGGTCCGGGCCTGGCGGATCCGGTCGCCGATCTGCTGCAGCGACTCGGACACGGGCGCCGGGCGACGAACGCGGGTACGGACCTGGGGCATGGCGCGGGACGATAGGAGCCGGTCGGGCTCGCGTCAATAGAGAATCGACAGCCTCTTCTAGAGGCTGGCCGGACCTCGGACGACGGGTGGGTGCGCCGGATCGTCGAAGTGCTGGGTGTCGATGAACCGGACCCGGCCACGAGTCTCGTCAAGGAGTACGGAATGGGTCCGAACGCCGCGAGGGAAGAACCGGACACCGCGCAAGAGCTCCCCATCGGTGACGCCGGTGGCGACGAATCGGATGTCGCTACCGCTCGCGAGATCCTCGGTCCGGTAGATCCGCGACTCGTCCTGGATCCCCATCTTCTTCGCCCGCGCGCGCTCTTCCTCGCTCCGGAATTTCAGTCGTCCCAGGATCTCGCCGCCCAGGCACCGCAACGCGGCGGCCGCGAGCACGCCCTCGGGCGCGCCGCCGGTCCCCATCACGGCGTGCACGGCGGTACCGGAGACCGCGACGGACATGGCGGCCATGAGGTCGCCATCTTCGATGAGCTTGATGCGCGCACCGGCGTCGCGCACGTCTTGGATCAGCTTCGCGTGCCGCGGCCGGTCGAGAACGACAACGGTCAGGTCATCGATCTCGCGGTTGAGCGAGTCGGCGACGATCTTCAGATTCTCTTTCACGGGTCGATCGAGATCGACCTTGCCCTTCGCGGGCGCGCCGACGACGAGCTTTTCCATATAAGTATCGGGCGCGTGCAGCAGGCCGCCGCGCTCGGCCGCCGCGAGCACGGCGATCGCGTTCGCGCGGCCCTTCGCGACGGGATTCGTTCCTTCGAGTGGGTCGACCGCGATGTCGACCTCGGGGCCGATGCCCTTGCCGACTTCTTCGCCGATGAACAGCATCGGCGCCTCGTCACGCTCGCCCTCGCCGATGACGATCCGACCGTGGAACGAGATTTCGTCCATCGTGCGACGCATTGCTTCCACGGCGGCTTTGTCAGCTTGATTGTTATCGCCGTGGCCCATCCAGTGGGACGCCGCGATGGCAGCGGCTTCCGTGATGCGCACAAGTTCCAGACCTGGCGTGCGTTCGATCACGTTCCGCAACGCTAGCGGAACCCTGCGACACCTAGGATTCCTGAATGAATCGCCGGGTGGCGAACGTGCTGCTGATCACCGCGCTGCTGATCGCGAGCGGTGCGGTCGTCAGCGCAATCTGGCGCGTCAATGCGCCGGACGTCTTTGCGCAGCTGCCGGAGCCGATCAACCTGGCGATGGAGGCCACGCCAGCGGATCCCGACGATCCGCCGAACACGTTTGGTGCGAGTCAGACGATCGTCTCAGCGAAACCCGGCGATCCACCTGGCTACACCCGCGTGCCAGCCCCGAAGGCCGAGCCGGGAGCGCGCCGCATCGGCATCCAGATCGGCCACTGGCAGACCGAGAACGTGCCGCCCGAGCTTCGGCGCCTCGAAGTGCAGACCGGTACGAGCTGGAATGGCCTCACCGAGACCGAGGTGAGCATCCAGATCGCGACGCGGGTCGGCGATCTGCTAAAGAGCCACGGCTACATCGTCGATTACCTCCCGACGACAGTACCCGCGGGATATCTTGCGGACGCATTCGTTTCGCTCCATCTCGACGGAGACGGGACCGGCGAGAACAGCGGGTACAAGATGGCTCACGGCAGTCGCCGCGGGCCGTACGAGCAGCAGCTGATGGACGACATCAAGGCTGAATACGGAGCTGCGACCGGACTCGACTACGACGGTGGAAGGGTGACCCGGAACATGACCGGGTACTTTGCTTTCTCCTGGCAGCGCTTTCGCTCGGCGACATCGCCCTTCACGCCGTCGGTGATCCTTGAGATGGGCTATCTGAGCAACGACCACGACCGGGCTCTCGCGACCGAACACCCTGACGTTCTCGCCCGAGGGATCGCGAATGGGATCGAGCGGTTCCTCTCCGAGGTGCCGTCGACCGAGTTGTTCGGTAGGGACCTGCTGCTTCCGCCAACCCGCCCGGCGTTTCCGAGTCCTTCGCCTTCTTCGAACCCTTAGCGTTCGCCGCGAGCCAGGTGCGGAATTCGTCTTCCGTCTTCGTCCGCTTCCGACGATTGCAACTGCGGCACGCGGGCAGGATGTTTTCGATCGTGTTCCGTCCGCCGCGGCTGAGTGGCGCCCGATGGTCCGCTTCGATCA
>DATCPY010000056.1:0-6063 GCA_036569845.1 Candidatus Limnocylindria bacterium
CGAGCACGCGGGTGTGGGTCGGCGGCGTGCCGATCGGCGACGGCGCCCCGATCGCGGTCCAGTCGATGTGCACGACCCTGACGCACGACATCGAGGCGACGATCAGGCAGATCGAGCGGCTCCAGGAAGCGGGCTGCGAGATCGTCCGCGTCGCGGTCCCCGACCGCCGCGCGGGCGAGGCGCTCAAGGAGCTGGTCCGCCGGAGCATCCTCCCGGTCGTCGCGGACATCCATTTCGACTACAAGCTGGCACTCATGGCCCTCGACGCCAAGGTCCACAAGCTTCGCCTCAACCCGGGGAACATCCACAACAAGGACGGCGTCCGCGAGGTCGTGAAGCGCGCGAAGGAGCAGGGCACCCCGATCCGCATCGGCGTGAACTTCGGCTCCATCCCGGACAAGGTCCCCGGCGAGCTGCGGGACGACGCGCAGCGGATGGTCGACCTCGCGCTCTCTGAGATCAGGATCCTCGAGGAGCTCGACTTCACCGACATCATCGTGAGCGTCAAGGCGTTCGAAGTGCCCAAGATGATCGCCGCGTACCGTCGCCTCGCGAAGGCCGTCCCGTACCCGCTGCACCTCGGCGTCACCGAGTCGGGGACGCTGCTTTCAGGATCGGTGCGCTCGACGGCCGGCATGAGCGTGCTGCTGTACGAGGGCATCGGCGACACCATCCGCGTGTCGCTCTCGGAAGATCCGGTCACGGAAGTGCGGGCGGCCTTCGACATCCTGAAGTCGCTCGAGCTGCGGGACCAGGGCCTCACCCTCGTGGCCTGCCCCTCGTGCGGCCGCGCAGACATCGACCTCATCCCGCTCGCGAAGGTCGCCGAAGAGCGCCTGCGCGCGCTGCCGGTCCCGATGAAGATCGCGGTCATGGGCTGCGAAGTGAACGGTCCCGGCGAGGCGAAGGACGCGGACGTCGGCATCGCCGGCGGCCAGGGCAAGGGCGCGATCTTCCGCAAGGGCAAGGTCGTCGGCGTCTTCCCCGAGGCCGATCTGATGGACGCGCTGCTCGCGGAGATCGACAAGATCCTCATCGAGAACGGCAAGGAGCCGTACTCGCAGAAGGCCCCGAAGCTCTCGCACGAGGGCCAGCTCACTCCGGGACGCTCCGTCCCAGCCGGGACACGGACATAGCGCTCAACATCGACGCCTCCAGCGGCGTCGTCCACATCCGGCGCGCGACGATCGCGGATGTCGATTTCCGCAAATCGGCGTTCTCGCGGTTCACGCCCGACGCCTGCACGTTCGTGAACTGCGACTTCCGGGGTCTCGTGTTCGACCGCAAGTGGCAGCCGCTGTTCTCGAGCCCGGTGCAGAGCGTGTTCAAGGACTGCCGGTTCGACGGCGCCGACCTCTCGAAGGCCGACCCGGGTCAGACGCGGTTCGATGGCTGCACCTTCGCCGACTCGCGCCTCGAGAAGTGGCAGGCCACCTGCGCGGAGTTCGTTGACTGCACCTTCGCCGGCCCCATCACCAAGTGCCGCTTCTATGGACGGCCGTGGGGTCTCGCGGCGCAGCACCTCGACCCGCGCCGGGCGACGAACGACTTCAGCGGCAACGACTTCCGGAAGGCCGAGCTCATCGACACCGTCTTCATCCAAGGCATCCACTTCGATCAGCAGCAGTGGCCGGACACGACGGATTGGGTGCACATCGACCGGTTCCACCAGCGCTCGCAGCGCGTGCGGGCGATCGTGATGCGCTGGCGGGACCCGGAGCTCCGGCAGGAGGCGCTCGACATGCTCGTGCACCTCCAGACCATGTACGGCGAGCAGACCGAGCTCGTCTACCGCCGCCAGGACCCGCGGCTCAAGTTCACGTCCGAGGCGCAGTCCCGGCTCTGGGACGAATTCGCGACCGTTCTCTAGCGGGCCTCGCGTACCATTCGCGGACGTTCAGCGTTCGAATGAGCGATGAACGAGAAGAGGGGAGCGACCGACATGCAGGATCGAGCACACACACCGGCGGATAACGCCCTGAACGCGCTTCTTGGCCGGGGTTCGGAGTTCGACGGCAAGCTGAACTTCGAAGGCACGGTCCGCATCGACGGCACCTTCACCGGCGAGATCGGCACGAACGACATGCTGATCATCGGCGAAGGCGCGAAAGTGACCGCCGACATCACCTGTGGATCCGTCGTCATCAACGGCGAGGTCACCGGGAATATCAAGGCGACCGAGATGGTGGAGCTTCACAAGCCGGCGAAGGTCAAGGGCGACATCACGACGCCGTCGCTCATGGTCGACAAGGGCGTGCAGTTCGACGGCAACTCCAAGATGGACAGCGCCGGCTCGAACCTGGTGACGCTCAACCGCCGAGAAGGCTCCTAGGGTCCGCCGGACCTAACGCTCGGACTCGCGCCTAAAGCGTGCCATCCAGCGATTCGGTGACAATTCGCCCATGCGGATGTCACAGATGTTCGGCCGGACCTTGCGGGATGCTCCAGCGGACGCCCAGACGCCGGGTCACCAGCTCATGCTCCGTGCCGCCATTGCCCGGCCCCTGGCCACCGGCCTCTACACGTGGCTGCCGCTGGGCTTCCGGGTCATGAAGAAGGTCGAGCAGATCGTCCGCGAGGAGCAGGACCGGATCGGCGCCCAGGAGATGGAGATGCCGGTCCTCACACCGGCCGAGTACTGGAAGGAGACGGGGCGCTGGGACATGCTCGAGCCGATCACCTTCCGGACGAAGGATCACAACGGCCGCGAGTACATGATCAGCTACACCCACGAGGAGATCGTCACGCACCACGGACGCGAGGAGATCCTCTCGTACCGCCAGCTGCCGGTGATGGTCTACCACTTCCAAACGAAGGGACGGGACGAGGCGCGTCCGCGCGCGGGCCTGCTGCGCGTGCGCGAGTTCATCATGAAAGACGCGTACTCGTTCGATGCCGACGAAGCCGGACTCCAGAAGTCCTACGCCGCGCAGCACGGCGCATACGTGCGCACGTTCCAGCGCATGGGGCTCGAGGCGGTGAGCGTCGAGTCGGACACCGGCGCGATGGGCGGCGATCTCGCGCACGAGTTCCAGGTGCTGACCGAGGTGGGTGAGGACACGATCGTCGTCTGCGAGACCTGCGACTACAAGGCGAACATGGAGAAGGCACGCCGGAAGTCGCCCGCGGCCGCTCCCGTTGCCGCGCCCGCGGCGGCGCCGATCGCAACACCGGGCGTCACCTCGATCGAGGCGCTCGAGGCGTCGCTCAAGAAGCCGGCGTCGGCGTTCCTGAAGACGCTCCTGCTGCGCGCGCGGAACGACGTTGTCGCGGTCGTCCTGCCTGGCGACCGGGTAGCGAACGAGGCGAAGCTTCGGAAGCTCCTCGACGTGAGCCAGATCACCTTCGCCGGCGATGCCGACTTCGCGAAGGTCGGCGGGGTCGCCGGCTTCGTGGGGCCCGTCGGCCTCAATGCGCGCCTGATCATCGACACGAGCGTTGAGGCGCGCGGGTACATCAGCGGTGCCAACAGGAAGGACACGCACCTCGAGAACGTCGTACCCGGCCGCGACTTCCCGGATACCGAGCGGGCCGACGTGCACGACGTGCAGGCGAGCGACCTCTGCCCCGTGGACGGCGGCCGGCTCGTGCTCAAGCGTGGCGTCGAGGTCGGGAACATCTTCGCCTTCGCGACCTACTACTCGGCGAAGATGGGCGCGACGTTCCTCGCCGAAGACGGCACCCCCAAGCCGTTCGTGGGCGGCTCGTATGGGATCGGCGTCGGGCGCTGCGTCCAGACCATCATCGAGACGAGCCATGACGACAAGGGGATCATCTGGCCCTTCGCGGTCGCACCGTACGAAGTCCACGTGGTCGGCCTCCCGATGAATGACGAGACGGTGCGTGCGACGGCCGACACCCTCGTCGCGACGCTCGAGGAGAAGGGCGTCCAGGTGTTGTTCGACGACCGCGACGAATCCGCCGGCGTGAAGTTCGCCGACGCTGACCTCATCGGCATCCCGTTCCGGGTGACGGTGAGCAAGCGGTCCCTCAAGTCGGAGAGCCTCGAGCTCAAGGCGCGCGCATCGACCGAGGCCGAGCTCATCCCAAAGGATGTCGCTGCCGATCGGATCATCGAGATCGTTCGCCGGTCGCGCGAGGCCGCGGCCCGGTGACGCAGCGGCCGGTCGCGCCGGTCGCGCGCGAGGAGGAGCACACCCTCGAGACGACCCTCCGTCCGCAGCGCCTCTCCGACGACGAGTACATCAACCAAGAGAAGGTCAAGGCGAACCTGCGGATCCTCATCGACGCGGCGAAGGGCCGGAACGAGCCGCTCGAGCACGTTGCGCTCTACGGGCCACCGGGAGTGGGGAAGACGTCGCTCGCCAGCGTCATCGCGCACGAGCTCGGCGTCCCGATCCGCGTGACCAGCGGACCGGCCATGGAGCGCGCCGGCGACCTCGCCGCGATCCTCACGAATCTCGAGCCGGGCAGCATCTTGTTCGTCGACGAGGTGCACCGGCTGCCGCGGATCGTCGAAGAGGTGCTGTACCCCGCGATGGAGGACTTCCACCTCGACATCGTCCTCGGCAAGGGGCCCGGCGCGCGCACCCTCCGCCTTCCGGTGCCGCATTTCACGCTCGTCGGCGCGACGACGCGGATCGGCCGATTGAGCTCGCCGCTGCGCGATCGCTTCGGCGCGACGTACCGGCTCGACCTGTTCACGCCGGCATCCCTGGAGCTCGTCGTGAAGCGCTCGGCACGGATCCTCGGCGTCTCGATCGAGCCGGCCGCCGCGACGGAGATCGCCCGGCGCTCCCGCGGGACCCCGCGGATCGCGAACCGCTGGCTGAAGCGCGTCCGTGACTACGCGCAGGTGAAGCACGATGGCGTGATCACGCTTGCTGTGGCGAAGGAGGCGTTGCTCTCGCTCGAGGTGGACGAGAAGGGCCTGGACGCGGTCGACCGGATGCTCCTCTCTGCGATCGTCGAGAAGTTCTCGGGCGGCCCGGTCGGCCTCGAGACCCTTGCTGCCGCGGTGAGCGAGGACACCGAGACCATCGAGGACGTCTACGAGCCGTACCTGCTGCAAGAGGGCTATCTCCAACGCACCCCGCGTGGCCGGATCGCGACCGAACGTGCGTACAAGCACCTTGGCATCACGCCGCCGCAGCGTGCGACGTTGTGGGACGACGCGCCGCAGGCCTGATCGCGCTCGCGGCCCTCGTGCTCGCGGCGGGCGCGACGCTGGCGGTCGTCGCGGACTCGTGGCGGTATCACGATCTCTGGTGCTTCTATCACGGCGGCCAGGCGGTGCTCCTTCGCGTGGATCCCTATGACGGCCCGACGTGGAGCGCGCTGACCGCCGACCCCTCGCGCTTCGACGGATCTCGCGTGGTGAAGGCGCCGTGTCCGGGCGCGTTCGGCTACCCGTACTGGAGTGCCTTGGCCTTCGCGCCCCTCGCACTGGTGCCGTACGACATCGCGGCCGGCCTGTGGGGAGCGCTGCTCGTTGCGGGGGTCATCGGCGGCGTCGCGCTGCTCATTCGCGCGACGGCCGCGCCGGCGCTCCTGGTCGCGGCGATCGCAGCGGGCTCGCTCTCCTTGATCCAGGTGCTCGCGTTCGGCCAGCTGACCGGTGTGCTCCTACCGCTGCTCGGCCTCTCGCTGCTCGCGCGGCCCGCGTGGTCGGGCGTCGCCGCCGCGCTGCTGCTCCTCAAGCCGCAGCTCGGCGCGCTGTACGCGGCCGCGCTTGTTCGGCGCGACGCCGACCGCGGTGATCTCCGGCCGCTGTGGTCGGCGATCGTCGCGACCGCGGTGCTCGTGGTGGAGTCCGTCGCGGCGTTCCCGGCGTGGCCGGGAGAGTGGCTGCACGAGTTGACGACGAATCGCGTCGAAATCGCGCGACCGCTTCCGACCGCCGCAGGTCTCGCGACGCTCGTCTTCGGCGACGCGCGGATCGCGGTCGTCCTCATCGCGGCGCTCGTGGGCGCCGTCTGGCTGATCGCCCGCGGACGGCGCATCGATCGCGTCACCTACGCCGCCATCGCGATCGCGGTCGCGCTCTTCGCGGTGCCGTACGCGTACAGCTATGACCACCTGTTCCTGGTGTTGCCCTGGGCC
>DATCPY010000057.1:0-5022 GCA_036569845.1 Candidatus Limnocylindria bacterium
CTCGCCGTTCACGATCGGCGCCGCGCCAGCGGCCTGGAAGCCGTGCATCTGCGGCCGGCGCTTCGCCATCTTCGCGTCGCGCGCCTCGCTGAAGCCCTTCCAGTACGCGGTGATGTTGCCGGCGTTCCCGACCGGGATGCAGAGCCATTCGGGCGCGTCACCGAGGGTCTCGCAGATCTCGAACGCCGCGGTCTTCTGCCCCTCGATGCGATATGGATTCACGCTGTTCACGAGCGTCGCCTCGCCGCTCGACGCAAGCTCGCGCGAGAGGGCGAGGGCATCGTCGAAGCTACCGCGCACCGCGACCACGCGCGCCCCGAAGGCGATGGCCTGCGAGAGCTTGCCGAGCGCGACCTGTCCGGCCGGCAGGACGACGGCGCAGCGGAGCCGGGCGCGCGCGGCGTACGCCGCCGCCGATGCCGCGGTGTTACCGGTCGACGCGCAGAGCACGGCCTCGGCGCCGTCCTCCATCGCCTTCGCGATCGCGAGGACCATGCCGCGATCCTTGAACGACCCGGTGGGGTTCGCGCCCTCCACCTTGAGCCAGACTTCCTCGATCCCGGTGTCCTTCTCGACCTCGGGCGCGCGGACGAGCGGCGTGTCGCCCTCGCCAAGGGTCAGCCGCGG
Source organism: Candidatus Limnocylindria bacterium (assembly GCA_036569845.1). GTDB lineage: Bacteria > Chloroflexota > Limnocylindria > P2-11E > P2-11E > UBA4735. The sequence goes on from DATCPY010000057.1 coordinate 628, forward strand.
CGTCTTCGCGGTGACCGGCAGGTACGCGCGATAGCGCTCGATGAGCGGGGGGCGTTGGGGCATCCGCGGATGCTAGTCGCCGCGTAGCATTCGCGGCGTGAAGATCAGCGCGCAGGAGCGACGGCTGCTCACCGCGCTCGTCGTCTTGCTCATCGTGTTCGTCGCGCTGCAGGTGTTCGCGATCCTCTGGGACGCTCTCGGACGGGTCGCCGACGTGCTCATCATCTTCGGCGCGGCGTGGGCCTTCTCGTACGTGCTCTCGCCGCTCGTCGATCGCCTCGACCAGCGCACGCGCCTCAACCGGTTCGGCGCGGTGCTCGTCGTGTATGCGGCGATCTTCATCCTCCTTGCCGCCGCGGGCGCGTACGCGGTGCCGCGGCTCGCCGAGCAGCTCGCGGCGCTCGCCGCGCGCGGGCCGGAGCTCTCCGCCAGCGCCGACCTGGCGGCGAAGGACTTCCAAGCGAACCTCGACCGGATCGGCCTGCCAGTGAACATCGTCCCGCTGTACGAGGCCCTCCCCGGACGGCTTGCCGGGCTCGCCGGCACATTCGCCTCCGACGCACTCGGCGTCGTCTCCGCGACCGCGACGATCGTCTTCGATCTGCTGCTCGTCCTCATCATCGCGTTCCTCATGCTGCTCGACGGCAATGCCCTATGGGCCCGGTTCACCGCGATGCTCTCCAAGGAGCTGCGCAGCGAGTTCGAGCTCCTCCGCATGAGCAGCGACCGCGCGTTCGGCGGATTCATCCGCGGGTCGCTCATCCTCGGTGCCATCTACGGGCTCGCGACGCTCCTGATCTTGGTCGTGTTCGGCGTCCCGTTCCAAGGCGTGCTCGCGGTGTTCAGCGGACTCTTCGTGATGATCCCGTTCTTTGGTCCGATCCTGGCACTCGTCCCGGTGCTCGTGATCGCGGGGCTCGGCGCGCCCGGGTCGCTCCTGCCGGTCGCGGTCCTGTCGATCCTCCTGCAGCAGGTGATGCTCAACGTGGTGAGCCCGCGGATCATGTCGAAGAGCATCGGCATCCACCCGCTGTTCGTGTTCTTCTCCCTGCTCCTCGGCTCGAAGATCGCCGGCTTCTGGGGCGTCCTCCTGGGCGTGCCGGTCGCGGGGGTCATCAACACGTTCATCCGCTACTCGTTCGAGCTGAACTCCGGACGGCGCCAGCGCACCGAGGCCGCCGCGCTGATGGAGGACGACCCGCTCGAGGTGTCCGCGAAATGAGGGCGAGCGAGGAGCGGCTTTGCCGCGACGAACGAGCTCAACCAGCCTTGAGCAGTCTCCGACCGGAGGTCGGAGATTAACGGGACCGGGCGGAAGCACATCCTCGTCACGAACGACGACGGCATCGAGAGCGACGCGCTCGGCCCGCTCGTGGACGCGCTCGCCGAGCTTGGCGAGGTGGACATCATCGCGCCGGAGCGCAACTGGAGTGGCGCCAGCCACAGCATCACGCTGTTCCGTCCGCTGCGCTGCCGCCCGACGCGGCTGCGCTCCGGCCAGGACGCCTACATGACCGACGGCTCGCCGACGGACTGCGTGCGCCTCGCGGTCCTCGGGTTCCTGAAGCAGCCACCTGATCTGATCGTGAGCGGCATCAACCGCGGGGCCAACCTCGGCGACGACATCACCTATTCCGGCACCGTGGCCGCCGCGATGGAGGGCCTTCTCTCGAACATCCCATCCATCGCGGTGTCGATCGGCGCGTTCGGCGCGAACATCGGCTTCACCGTCGCAGCCGAGTTCGTCGCGCTGCTCGCCCGGAACATCCTCGAGAAGGGCTTCGTGCACGACGCGCTGCTGAACGTGAACGTGCCGGCGTTGCCGCGCGAGCGGATCACCGGCGTCGAAGTGACGAAGCTCGGCAAGCGGAACTACCGCGATCAGCTCGTCGAGCGGCTCGACCCGTACGGCAACCCGTACTACTGGGTCGGCGGTCCCGCGGTCGCGGACGACGCGCAGCCGGGGACCGACGTCGCGGCGATGCGCGATGGGAAGATCAGCGTGACGCCGATCGCGCTCGACCTCACGAGCCACGAGCTCCTCGAGGTGCTCGCAAAGTGGGACTGGGGCTGGGCGCCGGTGGAGCTGCCGGCCTGATCCGCATCGTCGTGGGCGCCGTGCTGCTCGGTCTCGTCGCCGGATGCACCACGACGCCGAGCGCCCCGAGTGCGAGCCCTGCCGCAGTGGCGAGCCCGACCGCCACGCCGACGCCATCGCCCGCCGCGACCACCGCCGCGCCATCCCCGGCGGGCGTACGTCATGTGAATCCCGTGCTCGGTTTCGCCGTGACCGTGCCGCCGCCGTGGCGCGTCAGCGACTGTCTTTCAGGACTGACCCGTGAGGGCACGTACCTCGGGCAGGATGTGCTGACGTTGCGCACCGTCGCCGAGGAACACGATCTTGGTGGCGGTGGCGACACCGGAGGCACTGGCGCGCTGACCTGGATCATCACGATCTCCGCGGAGACCTCGTCGAAGACGCCTGCGGAGTACATGGCCGCGATCGGCGGGAGCATCGGCGACAAGGTCGAGAGCACGACGATCGATGGCAAGCCCGCCATCCGCCTCGACTCGGGCGGTCGGATCACGTACGTCGTGGCGAACGCCGGTCGGGTGTACGCGATCGGTCTGACTGTCGGACATGACCCGAGTGAGCCGCAGCCGAACTTGGCGACCCCAGCGACCCTCTACGCCATCGCACATTCGGTGACCTTCGTGACGCCGACCGCGCGCCCAACGCGGACCCCGACACCACTGCTCACCCCGGCGATCGAGACGGTCGTCGATGCCGTGGCGGCGGCGTTCGCGGCCTCCGATGCCGATCGGCTGCGCGAGCTCATGCCAGCCACGTGCTGGTTCACGTCCGCGGGCTACCGCTCGAGTGGCGTGATGCTGAGCCGCGAGAAGATGGCGGACCTCCTGCGCTCGTCATTCGCCCAAGGACGCAAGGTCACGGTCGAGTCCCGGCCGATCAAGACCGATGCGCCGTTCGTGCACGGCGCGTTCTGGGTGTGGTCCACCTGGTCGGCGTACGGCAGCGCTCCATTCACGCCAGAAAGCGTCACGCAGCTCGTGTTCGATCAGATCGAGGGGCGCTGGTATTGGACCGGCGCGCTGTTCAACGCCGGAGAGCTGAGGCGCTGATCGTTCGGACCCGAAGGCTCTAGACCGGCAGGCCTCGCGCGCGGGCGAGGGCGCCGTCCAGGTAGATCGGCTCGATGCCCGTCGCCCAATATTCGAGCGCGTTGCGATCGGGCTGCGACGTCTCGGTGCCCGTCTCGACGGTCTCGCCGGCGTCGCTTGTGAACACGATCCAGCCAAGCCACAGGGTGCCATCGGGCCTGCCGTACGCCGCTGCATGCCAAGCTCGTCCTGACACATCGGTGACGGTCGCGCTGAACGGGTGGATGAGATCCGCGTCGTTCCTGGTCACACCCGCTGACCGTGCATTTGCGGTGCCGCTACCGGACCTCGGTCGCCAGCACAGCACCCGCACGCACGTCAGCCACCGCACGACCCTGCACGGCGGTGCGTCCATTGATCACGACCGCGCGGACTCCGACCGGCGTCAGCAACGGGTCCGCATACGTCGCGCGATCAAGCACCGTCGCAGGATCGAAGATGACCAGGTCCGCGATCTTCCCGACCGCGAGGGCACCGCGATCGCGCAGGCCGAACCGCTCCGCGGGCAACGCGGTCATCTTCCGCACCGCGGTCGGCAGGTCGAGGATGCCGCGCTCGCGCACGTAGCGGCCGAGGATCCGCGCGAACGTGCCGGCGAGGCGCGGGTGCGGCTTGCCCGGCAGCGGGATCGCGTCGGAGCCGATCATCGACGCCGGATGCGCGATGACCCGGTCGACGTCGTCTTCGCGCATCGTGTGGGCGATCATCGTCACCTGTCCGTGCTGCTCGGCGATGAGATCGAACACCGCCTCGGCCGGGTCCGGGCCGAGGGCGTCGGCGCGCTGCCCCTCGAGCTCCGGACGGCCGGCGCAGCCCGCAATGAAGATGCCGTCCCAGCCCGCAGCGCGCTGCTGGTTCTGCCAGCCGGGAATGCCGTCGGCGAAGTCGCGCGTGATGCGCGCGCGGGCCGCTGGATCGCGCAGCCGCGCGACCATCGCCCCGATGCCGTCGGCGAGGGCCCAGGGCGGCAGGATCGAGTGGAGCAGCGTGCTGCCTGCGGTATACGGGTAGACATCGAGCGTCACGTCTTGCCCGCCGGCACGCGCGGCATCGATGAGCGCGAGGGTCTCGGCGGTGCGGCCCCAGTTGTCCTTCCCCGAGGCCTTGTGATGCGAGATGTGCACGGGCACGCCGGCCTCCCGTCCGATGCGGATCGCCTCGCGCACCGAGTCCGCGACCATGTCGGTCTCGCCACGCATGTGCGTGACGTAC
>DATCPY010000058.1:0-18260 GCA_036569845.1 Candidatus Limnocylindria bacterium
CGACCCGCCCCCGCGTCCTCCCCAACATGCGGCGTCCTAGTTCTTGACGAGCGGGAATACGCGGCGGTTGCACTTCAAACAATGAATCCACGACCTAAGCGTGTCTTGAGGTCGTACCCCGAGTAGCGGGCAATCGGTCTGGCCACATGCGAACCGAGCCGGGTCTGCCTCGCCAAGGCGGACGAATGGCGCGTCCGGGGTCTCACCGTCACCGTTCACCAGTCCAGTTTCGGGGTTGCGTGGGACCGGATAGCCGGTTGACCCCAAGGCGGCGGTGTTCGGCCGTCCATCGATGCCAAGCGGAACCGCAGGCGATCGGCTCTGTTGGCTGTGGATTTGGCTGTAGGGACCGAGCAATCTGCGCCCGAAACGAGCTTTCCGCATGGATTCGCTAAGGAATCGCTGAGCCGCCCCCGGGAATCGGACCCGGAACCTGCGGTTTACAAAACCGCTGCTCTGCCAATTGAGCTAGGGCGGCGAGTGTCGCCCATCATTTTGGCATCGCTAGCGCAGGTCTTGGACGTCGAGCTTCCAATCACCGCCGGTGACATTGACCTTCAGGAAGTAGGTGCCGGGCCCGGCCCAAAAGCTCGTGTCGGGACCGCCCTTCTGCGTGTTCGCGGCCATGTCCATGAGCAGGGCACCCTCGGCCGAGTAGATGAAGACCTGGAAGACGCCACCGGTCGCCGGCGGGTTGTAGAGCCAGTCGACGCGCCAGTGGCTGCCGACCGTGAACGCCTCGGTGGTCTTGCTCACCGATCCCTGCCACAGCTGCGTCGCGTTCCACGCTTTGCCCGGGATGATCGGCGGCCCTTCAACGGTCAGGCGAGCGGGCGCAGCATCGACGACCGGTGCGGCATTCTGCGCGGCGGGCGCCTGCGGCGCCGGAGGAGTGAGGGTCGGGGCGACGCGGCCCGTGCCCGTAGCGTTCACTGCGCTCACGACAACGGCGAACGCCAAGACCGCTAGCGCGAGCCGCCTGTGGTCGGCTTGCCGGTCCCACCAGCCTGTGAGGCCACGCCACGACGAGGACGCGCGCGACCGGACGTCGCCCGCCCACACCGCGAACTCATCTCTGGCCGTCGGCGGCTTGGGAAGCCAAGCGCTGCCTCGGAGGGCCTGCCGCTTCCTCGCTCGTGCTTCAGGTGACAGCGTCGCCATCGTTGTTTCTCCCTCGCGTCCCATCCGGAGATATCAACGTCGATCGGAGGTGGGTGTTCGCTAACGGTCGGTACGGCGTACGGCCGTACTCCTCCTGATAGGACTACCGGCAGGGACCTCTCGCCGCCAGCCGCTCGGGGCCCCACGACCGTGGGGCTAGATGACCGGTCAGTTCTCGAAGACGGTGCTGCGGAGGATCTCGAAGCCGCTGCGCAGGCAATCCTTCTCCGAACGGAAGGTGTTGGCCTTGTAGTCGCGCGGCACGATCACGTAGTTGAACTGCCAGATCGGGCTGTACTTCTTCATGCCGGGGATCGAGTCGTAGATGTTGTACTGGCCATCGACCCGATCGGGCTCGCGGCGCAGCTTGCCCTTGGCGTCGAGCGCGACCGTGTAGACGATCTGGTACTCCTGCGCGACCTTCACCTTCTTGGGGTCGACCTCGAGCTCCCCCTGCTCGCTTGCGTAGACGATCTTGCCGTCCCACCAGACGCGCTCGATCTTGTAGCGGTACGGGTTGTTGTAGTCGACGTCCTCGCGGTGCTCGATCTTCTTCGGCCGCGGTGAGACCTTGCGGGCCATACCCTTGCGAAGGACCCAGACGCCCTCGACCTCTTTCGGCTCTCGATGCGCCATCAGACGTCCTCGCTCTTCTTCGTCGTTTTCTTCACTGTCTTCTTCGCCGCGGTCTTCCGCGGCGCCTTTGCCACAGGCGTCGCCTCGACCGGCTCGTCGGGCTCGTTCGCCAGGTTCGGATCGCTCTCGATGCTGAGGTCGTCTTCGAGCTCGGGAGTCTCGGCGAGATCCTCGGTCTCGCTCGCAAGCGACGACTCTGCCGGCTGCGGCCGAGCGGTCTGCGTGCCAGGTGGCGCCTGATCGCGGCGCCGCTGACGAAGGGCTTCGTAGAGGACGACGGTGCCGGCCGCCGCGGCGTTCAACGACGCGATGCGGCCCTCCATCGGGATGCGGACCACTTGATCGCAGCCTTCGAGCACAAGGCGGCGGATCCCCTCACCTTCGCCGCCGATGACGAGGGCGGTCGGGCCGCGATAGTCCACTTCGTCGTAGAGGAGGTCGCCGGTCTCGTCGGTGCCGACGACCCAGAGACCCTTCTCCTTCAACGTGTCGATCGCCTGGCGCAGGTTCGCGACCTCCGCCACCAGCAGATGCTCGCTCGCGCCGGCACTCGTCTTCGCGACCGCGGGCGTGAGGCCGACGGCGCGATGCCGAGGGATCACGACACCGGCGACGCCGGCGCCCTCCGCCGAACGGAGGAGCACGCCGAAGTTCTGCGGGTCCTGCAGCGAGTCGACGATGAGCACGAGCGGCTGACCGCTCTCGGCCTCGAGGTGGATGAGCAGCTCGTCGAGGTCCACGCCGGCACGACCTTCGAAGATCGCGACGACGCCCTGGTGGTTCTCGACCGGCGAGAGCCGCGACAGGTCGAGCTTGTCCAGGTAGTTCACGAAGATTCGCCGCTCCTGGGCCTCGACGACGAGGTCGTTGACGGCACCGGTGCGGAGGCTGCGGTCCTGGGCGATGTAGAGCTTGCGGATGGCGCGCCCCGCGCGCATCGCCTCGAGGACCGCGTGCGGTCCGGCGATCGGCTCCCCCGCCTCGTGTGACGGCGCGGCACCGCGCGCGGGGCCGGACGTCGCGCGACGGATCTGCTCGGTGTACTGGGGCCCGCTTCCGCCGAATCGCGGACGCATCCCGCCGCCCATCGGCGCGCGGAACGGCGCGCCCGGACGCCACCCGCCCGTGGTGCGACGCTGCTGCTGTTGCTGGCGGCGCTCGTAGGCCGCGAGCTCGCGGGCCTGGAGCGAGCTTTCCTCGTCGACCGGCCGGGGCGCCGGACGTGGCGCGAAGCTTGGCCCGCGTGCCGGTCCTCTAAAGGGCTGCGCCGGACGCGCACCCTGCCCCACCGGACCCCGAGCCGGCTGGAACGGCTGGGTCCCGCCGCCGCGGCCGCGGCGCCCTCGGCGCCGGGGCCGCCGGTTGTTCGGATCCATGTCGCCGCCGGGCAGCGGAGCGCCGCCCTGTGGCGCGGGAGCGCCCTGCGGCGCGCTGTTCTGTGGCGCGCTCTCGTTCAGACCCGGCTGATCCATCTGACGTGGGCCCTCGAATTCCTCGCTCACCGTGCACTTCCTTCCTTGATGCGCTCCCAGCGCGCCCCGTCCTTGGTGTCTTTCACCCTGATGCCGCGGGCCTCGAGGGCGACGCGGAGCTCGTCCGATCGCGTGTAGTCGCCGGCCTTGCGCGCGGCGAGGCGCTCTTCGAAGAGCCGCTTGTCCTGTCCATCCAGCTCGTCGAGCACCGCCGCATGACTGGCGAGGCCGAGCGCCAGGACGCGGTCCATGTCGAACAGCAGGCCGAGGCCTCGGTCGCGGCTGTCGGCGTCCGTCGAGTTCACGAGCTTCAACGCGGCCTCGGCCTGCGCGAGCGCCCGTGGCGTATTGAGGTCATCGCCGATCGCCAGGGCGAACGCCGCTCGGATCGGATCGTCGCCCGCCGGAGGGGTCGGCGTGCCGCCCGACTGCATCGCCTCGCGGATCTGGGTGCGCCAGCCGCCGAGGCGTCGCCCAGCTTCGCCCAGGGCATCCCACGTGTAGTCGAGGCCCTTCCGATAGCTGACGCCGAGCGCGAGCATGCGGAACGCGAGCGGATCGTGTCCGCGCGCGATCAGGTCATCGAGGCGGAAGAAGCCGCCCGCCGACTTCGCCATCTTGGCGCTATCCATACGCAGGAAGTGCGTGTGCATCCAGTAGTTCACGAACCGTTTGCCGGTCGCCGCCTCCGACTGCGCGATCTCGCACTCGTGATGCGGGAAGAGATGGTCCTCACCGCCGGAGTGGAGGTCGAAGGTCTCGCCGAGGTACTTCATTGACATGGCCGAGCACTCGATGTGCCACCCCGGATTCCCGCGGCCCCAGGGCGAGTCCCACTGCTGCAGGTCACCCGGCTTGGCGGCGCGCCACAGCGCGAAGTCGAAGGCGTTCCGCTTGTTCGGATTGACCTCGACGCGCGCTCCTGCCTGTCGTTCGTCGGGCGGCTCAGGGTTGAGCCGAGTGCCGTACCCCGGGAACGTCGTCGTGTCGAAGTACACGCCGTCCGCGGCCACGTAGGCGTTCCCCTTGGCGATGAGTCGCTCGATGAGCGCGATCATCTCGGGGATGTGCTCCGTCGCCTTGGCGACGACGTGCGGATCGAGGATCGCAAGCTTCCGCCGGTCCTCCATGAACTGCGCCGTGTAGCGCTCGGCCATCTTGAGCGGATCGAGCCCCTCGCGCTGCGCCCCGATCACCATCTTGTCGACACCGCTGGTGTCGGCATCACCGACGAGATGCCCGACGTCCGTGATGTTCATGATCTGCTTCACGCGCAACCCGAAGTACTCGAACGTGCGGCGCGCGATGTCGGCGGTCAGATAGCTGTAGAGGTTCCCGATGTGCTGGTAGTCGTAGACCGTCGGCCCACAGTTGTAGACGCCGACCTCACCCTTCTTGATGGGTGTGAACGTCTCGACCGCGCGCGTGGCGCTGTTGAAGAGCTGGATCGCGATAGCGCGAGCCTCCTTCGATCTCCCTGACGGAGATCAGGGCTCGTTCTGCTCGACGATCACCGTCGCCAACGTGGCGATGGCTTCGCCTGCGCCGACGATGCCGAGCCCGTCATTCGTCGTCGCCTTGACGCTCACCGCCTGGTACTCGATGCCGAGCGCCCGCGAGAGCCTGTCGCGCATGTCCGCGAGGTGCGGTGCGAGCCGTGGCGTCTGCGCGATCACGGACGCGTCCACCGAGCCGATCCGGTATCCCGCCGTTCGGACCAGCGTCACGACCCGTTCGAGGAGCCGGAGGCTGTCCGCGCCGGCATAGGCCGGATCGTCGCTCGGGAAGTGCGTCCCGAGATCGCCGAGCGCCGTGGCACCGAGGAGCGCGTCCATGATCGCGTGGGCGAGGACGTCGCCATCGGAGTGTCCCGCCAGCCCCGTCGGATGATCGATCCTGACGCCGCCGAGCACCAGCCGGCGGTCGGGCACGAGACGGTGGATATCGTACCCAATCCCGCTCCGGACCATCGTCATCGCCGCAGTGGCTGGGCCGCGATCGCCACCAGGCCCTTGTCCGCCAATTCGCGGGCGTAGGCGACGTCCTCGGTCGAGGTCAGCTTGAAGTTCCGCCGCTCGCCGGGCACCAGACGCACGTCCTCGTTCATCGCGATGACCGCAGCCGCGTCGTCGGTGAAGCTCCGCTCGCCCGCGGCGGCGCGGGCCCGCTCGAGCAGGCCATGCCCAAACGCCTGCGGCGTCTGCGCGGTCCAGAGGCCGTTTCGATCGACCTCTTCGACGGCCCGGCCGGCCTCGTCGGCCCGGCGGACGGTCTCCGCGACCGCGAGCCCGGGCACGGCGCTACCGTATTCGGACGCAACGGCGACCACCTTCTCGAACAGCGATGGTGTCGCGAAGGGCCGAGCGGCGTCGTGGATCGCGATGATGTCGTGACCAGCGAGCGCCTCGAGGCCCGCCCAGCTGGATGCCGTGCGCGTCGGGCCGCCGGCGACGACGCGCGCGCGGGAGCCGACGATGCGCGCGATCGTCGGAACGCGCTCGGGCGGTGCGACGACCACGATGGCTGCGTACGCGCCCGAGGCCTCCGCCGAGGCGATCGACCAGAGCAGGACGGCGTGGCCGCCGAGCTCGACGGTCACCTTGTCGGTGCCGGCACGGCTCGAGCTGCCGGCGGCGAGGATCGCGAGGCCCGCGGTCATGCGGTGCTCAGTGGCCGACGGCCCGCGGCCGCCGCGCCTCGACGACCTCGCCGCGCGGCTGCGCGAAGATCATCCGGCCACCGACGGTCTGCAGGACGCGCATGACCGTGACCGGGATCTCATTGCCGACCGCGCGCGCGCCGTTCTCGACGACGATCATCGTGCCGTCCTCGAGATACCCGACACCCTGACCGGCTTCCTTGCCTTCCTGGATCACCCGGACGTGGATCTCCTCACCCGGCAGCACGACCGGTCGCACGGCTTTGGCCAGATCGTTGACGTTCAACACGGTGACGCCGTGGAGCTCAGCCACGCGATTGAGGCCGTAGTCGTTCGTGACGATCGGGACGTGGCGCGCGCGCGCGAGAGCGACGAGCTTACCGTCCGCACCGTCGCCGGCGGGATCCTCGTCGTCGATCTCGACGTGGACGGTCGACTCCTTCTGCATCTTCGCCAGCATCTCGAGGCCGCGGCGACCGCGCTCGCGACGCGTGCCATCGCCCGAGTCGGCGAAGAACTGGAGCTCCGCGAGGATGAAGCGCGGCACCACGAGCGTGCCGCGAACGAATCCGGCACGAACGATGTCAGCGATGCGCCCGTCGATGATCACCGAGGTGTCGAGGAGCAGACGCTCGCTCAGGCCACGTTCTTTGCGGCCACCTCTGATCTCGCGGACGGCGCCCTGAAGGTCGGCGCGCTTGATCGTCCCGGCCGTCATACCGAGCACGCTGAGCGCGACCGCGCCGACGAGCGGCGCGTACCGGCCTAGCTCGCCTGGGAGGAACGACAGCGGGAACGCGAGGAAGAGCGCGAGGACGAGACCGACGCCACCGCCAAGCACGCCCGCGGCGAGATCGCCCGCGGCCGTTTCACGGATCCGCCTGACGATCCACCCCATGGGCTTGATCGTTGCGTACGGCGCGCCGAGCCACCCGAGGATCGCGCACGCGACGGCCAGGAGAAAGACGACGAGTACTTGGTTGCTGACCGGCGTGACCTGACTGACCTGGAGCAGCTCTGCGGCAAGAAAGAACCCGATGAAGAAGCCGACGAGCGCTCCGCCGAATCTGAGGAGTACCACTGCTTTGCTCGCTCCTTTCTATCAAGATGCGGCGAGGCGAAGGCCCGACCGATGACGATGTGGCCGCCGGCCGACGTCTGGTGCCGCCCGAGGATGAACATGACCCGAAGGATACGCCCGGTCATTGGTCAGAAATACCTGAACGGGTGAGTGCGTCCTTGAGCGTCGGCACGCCGATCACCTCGAGCTTCGCCCCGTCCCGGTCCGCCGCACTCGCTGCCGGGACGATGGCGCGCTCGAAGCCGAGGCGCTCCGCCTCTTTCAGGCGCGCTGCGAGGCGCTGGACCCGGCGGAGCTCGCCGCCGAGCCCGAGCTCACCGAGGAACACCGTGCGCGGATCGGCCGGTCGGTCGCGGAGCGCGGACGCGATCGCGACGGCGACGCCCAGGTCGGTCGCGGGCTCCCGGATCCGTAGGCCCCCGACGAGGTTCACGTAGACGTCGTGCGATCCGCTGCTCAAGCCGGCCCGCTTCGTGAGCACCGCGAGCAGCAGCGCGATGCGCTGGGGGTCGACCCCATTCACCGTGCGCCGCGGGAGGCCGAAGGTCGTCGGCGTGACGAGCGCCTGCACCTCCACGAGGAGCGGCCGGGTGCCTTCGATCGTCGGGACGATGACGCTTCCGGCGACGCCGCGGCTCCGCTCTTCGAGGAAGACCTCTGACGGGTTCATCACCTCGCGAAGCCCGTTCTCCCCCATCTCGAAGACGCCGACCTCATCCGTCGAGCCGAAGCGGTTCTTCGCTCCGCGGAGCACGCGGAACGAATGAAAGCGCTCACCTTCGAGATAGAGAACTGCGTCCACGATGTGCTCGAGGACGCGCGGGCCCGCGACGTTCCCTTCCTTGGTCACGTGACCGACCAGGAAGATCGGGACGTCGTCGCCCTTCGCCACCTCGAGGAGCCGGGCGGCGCACTCACGCAGCTGCGACACGCCGCCGGCCGCGGAGCCGATGATGTCGGAGCTCATCGTCTGGATGGAGTCGATGACGCAGAAGATCGGCTTGGTGCGGCGGATCGCCTCGATGACCGAGCCGAGATCGGTCTCCGCGAGCAGCAGGATGTTGCCGCCGTCGATGCCGAATCGGCGCGCCCGCAGCTTCACCTGCGCCGGGGACTCCTCGCCGGAGACGTACAGGACCGGCCCGCGCTCGCTCAGGCTCGCGGAGGCCTGCATGAGGAGCGAGCTCTTCCCGATGCCGGGGTCGCCGCCGAGGAGGACCAGCGACCCGCGAACGATGCCGCCCCCGAGCACGCGGTCGAACTCGCCGATGCCCGTCGGGATGCGCACTTCGGCGTCCGGCGGGACCTCGTTCAGCGCGATCGGCACCCGTGGCGAGCGCGGCGCGCCGGAGCGGCCTTTGAGCGGCGCGACGACGCGCTCTTCGACGAGGGTGTTCCATCCGCCGCAGCTCGGGCACTTGCCGATCCACTTCGGGTAGTCGTTGCCACATTGCTGGCAGACGAACGCGGTCTTCGGGGCTGCTGAGCGGGGAGGCATCTCCTAAGTATCGGCTGCGGCTGGTGCCTCGAAGCGGTGCTCGTCCACATCGCACACCGGCTCGTAGCCGATGTCTCGGTAGATCTTGTTCGACGTCGGATTGGCGAGATCCGTGAAGAGGAAGCAGAACCGGCGGCCAGCGTCCAGCTGCGCCTGGCTCACCGCGGCGACGAGAGCGCTCGCGTAGCCGCGGCCCCGGAGCGCGGGCGGCGTATAGACCGGACCGACCCGGCTGCCGTGCGGCGTCACAGCCGACCCGCCCGTCATGCACACCGGCCCGTCATCGTCCCAGAGGTACATGGACCTGCCGCCGAGCCGGGCGATGAACCGGTCCGTGAACGCCTCCATCCGCGAGAGGTCCTGCGTCACGTGCAGGGCCTCCGCCCCGAATTCGACGAACCACGCCGCGATCCGGGCGCGATCGGGCGGCGCGGCCAGCCGCATCGTTCCGCTGGCCGGTCGCGGAGGGACGACCGCCTCGAGCCGGAAGACCCGTTCCGCGGTGCGCACCGACGTTGCGCGCCCAGTCCGCGCGGCCCACCGGTCGGCAAAGTGCCGCGCGTGCTCCGACGGGCCGAGCACGCCGGGGAGGTCGGGCCAGAGCGTCAGCGCGTCGTCCGCGAGCAGCCCGATCGCCGCCGGATCGTCGATCGTCGAGAGCACCAGGTTGAGTGGCGGCGTGCGGAGGGCGACGGCGACGACCCGCTCACCGTCGCGCACGACGGCGAAGTACGGCGGCGTCGCGTATTCGCCCGCGCGCACGCCGGCGATGATCCCGAAGAGGAGGTTGTGTTCGGCCTCGCGCGCTGCCAGGAAGTCGAAGGCCAAGCGGTCGAGATCGTCGGGGTCGCGCGCGCGGGTCAGCTGAAGCGGCATCCGCCGGACCTAGGTGGCGACAGGCTCCGGCTTGCGCTCTTCAACGGGCTCGCCCTTCGTGATCGCGACCTTCCCGTCGACCGCGTCGATCTTCACGATGTCACCCGCCGTGAACGCGGCAAGCAGCAGCATCTCCGCGAGCGGGTCGGCGATCTCGTTCTGGATCGCGCGCCCGAGCGGCCGCGCGCCAAAGTTCGTGTCATAGCCGACCGTCGCGATGTAGTCCTTCGCCTCGTCGGTGACGACAAATGTCATCGCCTGCGACGCGAGCTGCTTGCGGACACCCTCGAGCTCGATCTCCACGATCTTCCGGATCTCCGGCTTGGTGAGCGGCTGGAAGACGACGGTCGCATCGATCCGGTTGAGGAACTCCGGCCGGAAGAAGCGCTTCATCTCGTCGTTGACGCGCTCCTTCATGTGCTCGTACGCGGCCTGGGTCTCGGGGTCGTCGCCCTGGCCCTTCGAACGGAAGCCGAGCGCGCCCTCGCTCTTCAGCATCTTCTGCGCGAGGTTGCTGGTCATGATGATGATCGTGTTGCGGAAGTCGACGGTCCGGCCCTTCGCGTCGGACAAGCGGCCCTCGTCAAAGATCTGCAGCAGGATGTTGAAGACCTCGGGGTGGGCCTTCTCGATCTCGTCGAGCAGGATCACGCAGTAGCCTTTGCGGCGCACGGTCTCGGTGAGCTGGCCACCCTCTTCGTACCCGACGTAGCCGGGCGGCGATCCGACCAGCCGCGACACGTTGTGCCGCTCCATGTAATCGGACATGTCGATCTTCACCATGTTGTCCTGGTTGCCGAACATGAACTCGGCGAGGTTGCGCGCCAGGTGCGTCTTCCCGGTACCGGTCGGGCCGACGAAGAAGAACGCGCCGATCGGACGCCGCGGATCCTTCAGGCCGGCACGCGCGCGGCGGACGGCGCGGCTGATCGTCTTGATCGCCTCGTCCTGACCGATGACCTTCGCGTGCAGCGCCTCTTCCATCTTGAGGAGCTTCTGGGTCTCCTCCTCGGCGAGGCGCCGCACCGGGATGCCGGTCCACATCGAAGTGACCTCGGCGATGTCCTCGTCGGTCACCTCGGGACGCTTCTGCGATTGCGCGAGCAGCCAGTCGGCCTTCGACTGCTGGAGCTTGTCCTGCTGGACCCGCTCGGCCTGGCGGAGGGTGGACGCGAGCTCGTACTGCTGGGCCTCCATCGCGGCTTCCTTCTCGGTGCCGACGCGGTCAAGCTCCTTCTGGGCCTCCTTCATCTCGGCCGGGAGGGTCGAGTAGCGGAGACGGACGCGGCTGGCCGCCTCGTCCATGAGGTCGATCGCCTTGTCCGGGAGGAACCGGTCGGTGATGTAGCGGGCCGAGAGCTCGGCCGACGCCTTCACCGCGTCGTCGGTGATCGAGACCTTGTGGTGCTCCTCGTACCGCGAGCGGATCCCCATGAGGATCTGCTGGGTCTCCTCGATGGATGGCTCCTCGACCATGACCGGCTGGAACCGGCGCTCGAGGGCGGCGTCACGCTCGATGTACTTGCGGAACTCGTCGAGCGTCGTCGCGCCGATGCACTGGAGCTCGCCGCGAGCCAGGGACGGCTTCAGGATGTTCGCCGCGTCGACCGCGCCCTCGGCCGCGCCGGCTCCGACGAGCGTGTGCAGCTCGTCGATGAACAGGACGACGTCCTTCGCGTGGCGGAGCTCCTCGATGATCTTCTTGAGACGCTCCTCGAACTCGCCGCGGTACTTGGTGCCGGCGACGAGCGAGCCGATGTCCAACGTCAGGACGCGCTTGCCCTGGAGCGTCTCGGGCACGTCGCCCTTCACGATCCGGTGGGCGAGGCCCTCGGCGATGGCGGTCTTGCCGACGCCGGGCTCGCCGATGAGCGCTGGGTTGTTCTTCGTCCGGCGGCTCAGGATCTGGATGACCCGCTCGATCTCCTTCTCGCGGCCGATGACCGGATCGAGCTGGCCGGCCTTCGCCATCGCGGTGAGATTCACGCCGAGCTGGTCGAGGGTCGGGGTCTTCGAGCTCCCGGACTTCGCGCCCGCGCCGGCCGTCTCCTGAGTCGCAGGGTGCTGCTGGCCGAGGGTCGCGATGACCTGATGACGGACCTTCTCGAGGGACACGCCAAGCGACTCGAGGACGCCCGAGGCGATCCCTTCGCCCTCGCGGACCAGGCCGAGCAGGAGGTGCTCCGTCCCGACGTGGCTGTGGCCCAGCTTGCGGGCCTCGTCGATGGCGAGCTCGATGACCTTCTTCGTCCGCGGCGAGAGCGTGATCTCGCTCGGCGACGTGGTCGAGTCTCCTCGGCCAATGATGAATTCGACGGCGGTGCGGACCTTGGAAAGCTCGACGCCGAGGGAGTCGAGGACTCGGGCGGCGACACCTTCGCCTTCGCGGACCAGGCCAAGCAGGAGGTGCTCGGTCCCGATGTAGTTGTGGTTGAAGCGGATCGCTTCGTCCTGGGCAAGGGCCAGCACGCGCTTCGCGCGGTCGTTAAAGCGGTCGAACGGTCCCATCAGATGGCCCGTGCCAGGTGTGCGGAAGCAGTAGGCATCGTCTTCCGATTATACGTTCGGACTCTGCGAACTTGGCCGATCGGCCTGCCGGATCGACAAGGAAAGACGGCGCCGCTCCTGGTCGATACCGACCACCTTCACGCGCACTTTATTCCCGACCTGCACGGCGTCACCCGGCTCGGCCACCCGGTGGTCGGCGAGCTCCGATACATGGATGAGTCCTTCTAATCCGTCGCCGATGCGGGCGAAGGCCCCAAATGCCATCAGTCGGGTGATGACCGCGTCATACGTGCCGCCCTCGGCGAAGTCCGCCCCCACCCGGGTCCAGGGATCGTGGGCGAGCTGCTTGATGGACAGCGAGATGCGCTCCCTTTCCGGGTCGATCGTGGTGACCACGACCCGCACCCGATCGCCTACCGCATGTACGGTCATCGGGTTCACGCCCTTGTTCCACGTGATCTCCGATCGATGGACCAGGCCGTCGGCCAACCCGACGTCGACGAACAGGCCGAACCCTGTCACGTGCGTGACCGTGCCCTCGAGCACGTCACCGACGGTCAGCTCGACCGCCGCGCGGGCCTTGCGCTGCCGGCGGAGCTCCTGGGTCGCGGCCTTCTCCGAGAGGATGAGCCGGTTGCGCTTCTGATCGACCTCGATGACCTTCAAGGTCAGGACCGTGCCGACCAGCGCGCGCAGGGCCTGCGGCACGCCTTCGCTCTCCGCCGGGCGCTCGAGGGCGCCGAGCGACGCGAGCTGCGATAACGGAACGAATCCGCGGACCCCGAGATCCACGACGACGCCACCGCGGTTGGCTTCCACGATCGATGCCGCGATCACCTCGCCGGACCGCTGCTTCTCGGCCAGCTCTTGCCACCGCCCTGCGCCGCGCGCGCGACGCAGCGACAGGACGGCGTGACCCTGCGGCCCTTCGGGCTGCACGACGAGCGCCAAGACGGTGTCGCCGACCGCCAACGGGTCGCCGAGCGACGCGCTCGCGTCACGCAGCGACAGCACGCCCGCAGACCGCCCCGCGAGATCGACGAGAACATCGTCGCCGGTGATCCTCGCGATCGTTCCCTCAACGGTCTCGCCGGATCGGAGCGGGCGGAACGACCGCTCTTCGCGTTCGGCCTCGGCCAGCAGCTCGGCCATCGTCTGGGGGCCGGCGTCTTCGTCCGGTGCGGTGTCCCGGGCGTCGTCGACCTCTTGGTCGTGCTCCGGACCGAGCCGCATCGTCATTGCGGGCTGGGCGGCATTTGACGTGCCACCGGTCGCGGATGCGGCGGCGTGCCTCCCTAGAATCGCGAGTGGCCCCAGCTTCAGGGGATGGGAGGGTCGTCCCGTCAACTCGACCGCGCGCTGGCCCGAGCGTCTCGAACATGCCGCAACGCTCCTCCGCGCGGAGGGAGCGGCCGTCCTTTCGCTCCGGGACGGGGAGTTCACGACGCTCTTTTCCTACCGGATCGGACCCGAGGTCGACTGGGCCTACCTCGTCGGCCCGGAGAAGCTGCGTGCCGCGATGGCCAGCGACGCCGCAGTCACCGCGGCGATCGCCGCGGGGCGCTGGGTCGACCAGGCCGCGTACGCGGTCCTGGTCGCCATCGATCGCGATGCGAACGGGGCCTCATGCCTCTGCGCGCTCCGGCGGAGCGTGCCCTTTGACGCGCTCGAGGTCGCCGGGGCGTATGCCGCGTCGCGGCTCATGGCGACGTCGATCGATGACGGGCGCAAGCTCGCCGCAGCCGAACGTGCCGGCGCCGCGCGGCTCGTCCAGCGGTCACTGCGACACGAGCTCGAGCACACGAGCGATGCCGCGGCCCTGTCGCGCGCAGCCGCGCTGATCGCTGCGGGCATCGACGCCAACGGCGCCTCGATCATGCTGATCGACGGCGCGGAGCTCCATCTGCGCGCCTCGGTCGGGCTGCCGACGGAGATGCTCGGCCACCGGCAGCGCATCGGAGAGGGGATCGCCGGCTACGTCGCCAAGAGCGGGGAGCCGGTCGAGGTCTCCGGGGCTGTCCGCGACGACCGCTTCACGGGTACCGATCCGGGTGCCGGATCGGCGCTCTCCATCCCCCTTCGGGTAGCCGATCGGGTCATCGGCGTTCTGAACGTGAAGCGCGCGGCCGGCGGCGACGCGTTCGACGACCTCGAGCGGACCCTCGTCGCCGATCTGGCGGACGAGGTCGCGCGGGCTGTCGGGCCAGGCGCGGTAGGGACGCTCGAGCCGCCGGCAAGCGATCCGGCCACGCCGGCACGGCTCGAACGGCGCGTCGAGACGCTGCGGATCCTCGCCGTCGAGGACCACCCGCTCATGCGGATCGGCATCCGGCACCTGCTCGAGCGGGAGGGCTTGACCATCGTCGGCCTGAGCGCCACCTCCACTGAGGCGGTCGAGCAGGCGCGCCAGGGTCTCGCGGACGTGGCCCTGGTCGACCTCAACCTGCCGGACGCCGAGGGCGTCGACGTCATCGAACGCCTCCACGATGCGGCCCCCCAGCTGCCCGTCGTCGCCTTCTCTGTCGACGGCTCTGCCGACCGGGTACGGGCCGCCCTCCGTGCCGGCGCGATCGGGTATCTGACCAAGGGCACGCCTGCCAAACGGGTGATCGCCGCGCTCCGGGCTGCGGCAGCAGGCCTCTCGGCACTCGGCCCCGAGGAGGCCGCCGCCCTGGCTGAGCCGCACGACGCGGTCACCCTGGTCCAGAAGGCGGTCGCGCGATCGTTGCCCTCGGGGTTCGACAACCCTCCCGAGCCCGCCGCCGCACGCGCGGAGCGACCGGTGGACCGGTCCCCGAAGGACGCGCTCAGCGCCCGCGAGCTGGAGCTCTTGAAGTACCTCGCCGAGGGCTACACGAACAAGGAGATCGCGCGCGCGATGGTCCTCGCTGAGGACACGGTGAAGAAGGCCGTCCAGACGCTCATCGCCAAGCTCGGCGCCACCGACCGCACCCACGCGGTGGTCCTCGCGCTCCGTTCAGACCTCATCCAGTAGCTCGAGGCGCGATCCGAGTGGCCTGAGGGGCCCCGACCGGGTATCCGAAGTAGACCTGAGTGGGGCTTCAGCGCCGCGTGCGCGGCCCCGAGAGTTCCCTCTGCGCCGGTCAGCCACGGGGCTGCCCGGATGGGCGAAGGGGGACGAGCGTGGACACCGGCCAGCTTTGGGCGAGCTGCCGTCTGGGCGACAGCGCGTCGCGCTGCACGCTCATCGAGCGGTACGCGCCGATGGCGACCTCGGTCGCGCGACGGATGCGCGTGCCGACCGGCGCGCTCATGGGACGCGACGACATCGAGTCGGCCGCGCTCATCGGCCTGATCGACGCGGTCGATCGCTTCGACCCCGAGCGCGGCGTGCCATTCGAGGGCTACGCGGGCCTCCGGATCCGCGGCGCGATCCTGGACGAGCTCCGCCGGCTCGACGATCACACCCGTGGGGAGCGCCGGCGCGCGCGCACCGTCGCCGCGGGCAACGAGCCCGAGATCGGTGCGTACGGCGCGACGCTGTCGCTGGACATGCTGCTTGAGACCGGCGACCGTGACTGGGCCGCCGAGGACGATTCGACCGATGCGTACGACCACCAGGACCTCCGGATGCGCGTCGAGAGCGCGCTCGAGTGCCTGCCCCCGCGTCAGCGCGAAGTGCTGGCCCGGTACTACGGCGACTCGCTGACGCTGCGCGAGTCGGCGGTGAAGATGGGCATCAGCGAAGCGCGCGCGTGCCAGCTGCACGGCCGCGCGATCCTGAACCTGCGGCGCGAGCTCGCGGCGCTCGTGCGCGTACGCGTCGCCACGGCGGCGGCCGCCTAGATCGCCGCGAGAGCGAAGTGCCGCTGCGCCGGTAGGAAGGCGTCGGCGCGAAGCTCGAGCCGGCCGAGATCAGTCATCCAGACGGCGAGGCCGAGCGGAGCGATCAGCTCGACCAGGCGCTTTCGCGACAAGGTGGAGAGGTCGTCGAAGAGCGGATGCGCGATGGTCGTGAAGGAGAGCCGACCATCGCGCTCCGCTGGGGCTTCCCCCGCGAGCCCGCCGAGGCGGTCGTATTTCCACCAGACATAGGACGCTCGGGTCGACCGGTGCGCGATCATCAGTCGCCGCTCGAACGGACCACCAACGATCCGCCCGTCACCGAGCAGCGAGCCGAGGATGACCTGGAACTGCACCGGATCAGGTGAGAGCCGGCGGAGCACCGCGTGCGGATGTTTGGCCACACAGGTCCCATCGGGCCGGGCTTGCTACGGCCGCGGGATCGCGTTCCGCAGGCGGATGCCGCTGAACTCGAGCGTCGATGCGACGACCGCATCCCAGAGCGGCCAGAGGTTCGGGAGCGTTCGAAGCGGGATACCAGCCGCCGCGTGCCGGCCGACGAGATCGGCGATCGTCACGCGGTCGAGCGCCTCGACCGGCTCGCGGCTCATCCAGTAGCCGGCCGTGTCGTGATCCTCGGTGAACGTCGCCGCAGGCATGCGATAGAGATGGAGCTCGGCGGCTGCCACGCGCTCGATCCAGCCGTCCTCGACGATGTGGATGCGCGCTGCCCGCATACCGTCGAGGAATCGCTCGACGTCTGCGTCGCTCGTGCGCTCCCCCGCCCAAAAGGTGCACCGCGGGCAGTCGCGGGGGAACCAGTACAGCGGCAGATGTCGCGTGTCGGTCGCCCACACCAGGGGCTCGTCGGTGAGCGCTGTCGGCGCGCGGTGCGGGGCGAAGTGGCGAAGACTGCCGTCCTCGCTCACGTGCCAGAGCGCGTGCGGACCCTCGCCGCGGTAGGGCGGTGCGGCCGTGCGCATCACATCCTCCGGAAAAGCAAAACGACCTCAACGCTTGCGCGTCGAAGTCGTTTTAGATCCCGGCCCTGACCTATTTTCCCAGGGACCGACGTCCCAAGTATCTTCGGCGCTGGTGGGCTTAACTGCTGTGTTCGGGATGGGAACAGGTGTGACCCCACCGCTCCAAGGACCGAGGCGTCAATTGTACCAAGGCCGGGCGGGTCGAGGCAAACAGAACGGCCGCCGGATCTGCATCCGGCGGCCGTCGTTTCCAAACGAGTGATGAAGAAGACAAGAGCTGCGAGTACGTACCGTGCCAGATTCGATGACCTGGCTGGGTGCTGGTTATAGGTCAAGCCGCTCGACCGTTAGTGCGGATCAGCTACAAGCCTTACGGCTCTTCCACCTTCCGTCTATCAAACATGTTCTCTACATGCGGTCTTACCTGATTACTCAGAGGGTGAGTTCATCTCGAGGTGCGCTTCCCACTTAGATGCTTTCAGCGGTTATCGCGAACGGACATAGCTACCGAGCAGTGCCATTGGCATGACAACTCGTACACAATGGGTCCGCCCACCCCGGTCCTCTCGTACTAGGGGCAGCTCCTCTCAACTCACCTTCGCGCACACTGGATAGAGACCGACTCTTTGTTACTAGTCGCGTGACTAGGCCAGCTGGTTTCTAGTTTCCGCTGGCACCCTGCGTCGCCGCAGGGATCCGACCATATCTTCTCGCTACGAGAGCGAGTCCGGCGTATGGCCTGTGAGGATTCCGCGTCCTTCGATCGCTGCCTGGATGGCCCCTCGCGGCACTCGACGTGCCTTCGTGTTCATCGCGTAGGCGATGTCCACGATCTGGAGCAATCCGTTCGCTGTGAGATGATCGCCCTCGCGCACCTTCATCAGCACCGTCTTGAATGCCTCGAGCGCCTCACGCTTGACCACGAGCTTCCCATCGCAAAACGGGATGACTCGGTCGGTGAGGTTCTCAAGGTCTCTTACGACGTACTTCAGCGTCCGATCCTTGCCTCCTGCCTTCGCATTCGGCGAGATGGTTCCGCAGCCCAGACGCTCCTGCAGGGAGCGCAGTACTGGTTCGCCGATCGGGTTCTGCGCGACTTTGAACATGTAGATGACTTGCCATCCCAATCGAGTGAACGGGCTCGGCACGACCCCAACATGGAACATGCCTTCGCCATCGATCAGTCCGAAGAGATAGTCATCGCTCACAGTGGCAGCTTGGACGTGGTCTTTCCTGCTGATTGTCCGCACCCGACGCATTGTCACTGCTCGCACGAGGCGAGACAGTAGCGCGGGATCCACGGAGTTCCCAGCATTTAGCCAGATTTGTACTCGGCAACAGTTTGCCGAGCTCTCCTATGAACAGGCTCGCGATCGAACGTTGCGGGAGACGACAGCTCGTTCTCCAAACTGTCTCACGACGTTCTGAACCCAGCTCGCGGACCGCTTTAATGGGCGAACAGCCCAACCCTTGGGAGGTACTGCCCCCCCAGGATGCGACGAGCCGACATCGAGGTGCCAAACCACGCCGTCGCTGTGAACGCTTGGGCGTGATAAGCCTGTTATCCCCGGGGTAGCTTTTA
>DATCPY010000059.1:0-27927 GCA_036569845.1 Candidatus Limnocylindria bacterium
AGTGGATCTGCAGACGAGCGACGAACGCATCATCGCGCACCTCGGCTTCGCCAGGGCGGTCGCGTCGCGCGCGCTCGACCCGCGGTGCCGTGGCGCCGATCGCGAGGACCTCGTGGCCTGGGGCGTCCTGGGCCTGGTCCAAGCGGCGCGGCGCTACCGCGACGACGCCGGCGCGCCGTTCAGCGCGTATGCCGCGCGACGCGTCCGCGGGCAGGTCCTCGATGCGCTTCGCGAACGGGACCCGCTCACCCGCGCCGCGCGGCGCGCATACCGCGAAGCGCGCGAGAAGGACCCTGATCTCCCACCGCCGGTCGTCGAGATCTCGCTCGACCGCTGCCTCGAAGCCGGACTCGACCCGACCGCAACAGCGCGTTCGGCCGGGCCCGGCTTTGCCGGCCCCGGCCGAGCCCCATTCAAAGGCGTTGAGCAATGGAGCAGGGTCGCCGCCGAGCTGCGGCACATCGAGCCGCTCGAACGCAAGGTCCTCGTGCTCTCGTTCGCACGCGGGCTCACCTTGAAGGAGATCGGCGCGCAGATCGGGCTCAGCGAATCGGGCGTCTGCCGGCTGCGGGGTCGGGCGCTTCGCCGCGTGCGCGCGCGCTGCGCATGATCGCGTCGCCGCGCTGTCCAGTGCTCCGGCCGCTCAGGCCGCCCCCGGCGATCCGGTGTCCGGCCCGAGCACGGCGCGGACGGCGGACTGCACCGCCGCGAGGCTGAACGGCTTCTCGAGGAACGAATCCGCGTTGATCTCGAGCTTGCTGCGGGCGAGCGCGGCGCGATCGCCACTGATGATCACGATCGGCACGTGATGCGTCGTCGCGTGATCGCGGAGCGCGCGACCCACGGCGATGCCGGAGACGTCGGGCAGCATCAGGTCCAAGAGCACGGCGTCCGGCGTATTGGTGCGCGCGGCGTCGATGGCGTCCTGACCGGCGTACGCGCGTGTCACGTCGTATCCCTCTTCCGATAGGAAGTCGGCGAGGAGATCACAGAGGTCCCGATCGTCATCGACGACGAGGATGCGTCCGGTGCCCATCGCGCCGGTAAAGTAGACCTAAATGTCGAATGTGGAGCGCGCGCGATTCGCCAGGCTCGTCCGCCGGGCCCTCATGGATCTGCCCGCGGAGTTCGGGCAGCGGATGCGCAACGTCGAGATCGTCACCGACGAGGAGCCCGACGCGACACACGTGAAGGCCGGCCAGGAGCTGCTCGGCCTCTACGAAGGCGTGCCCTTGACCGAGCGCGCGTACGGCGAGCCGTACATCCCCGATCGGATCTCCATCTATCGCGGACCGATCCAGCGGATGTCGACGTCACCCCGCCGCCAGGCCCAGATCGTGCGCGACACGGTGATGCACGAGATCGCGCACCACTTCGGGATCAGCGACGAACGGCTCGCCGAGCTGGGGCAGGGCGACGCGGACTAAGCGACCGCCTTCCGGAACTTCGCCAGCGCCGCGCTGACACCGTCGGCATCCAGATACACCGCGGACCCGGCGACCAGGACCGACGCCCCGGCGCGCGCGAGGTCCCTTGCGATCTCGGGCTTGATGCCACCGTCGACCTCGAGCTCCGCCGTGGACCCTCGCGCGTCGAGCGCGGTCCGGAGCGCCCGCACCCTGTCGAGCGACGCCGGGATGAACGCCTGCCCACCGAAGCCGGGGTGCACGCTCATGACGAGGACGAGCTCCGCCCGATCGAGGTGCGGCAGGACGCGCGCCACGTCCGTCTCGGGATTCAAGGTCAGGCCGGGCCGCGCTCCGGCCGTGCGGATCGCGTCGAGGACCTCGCCCGCGTCGCGGGTGGCCTCGATGTGCACGGTGACATAGGTGGCACCGGCCGCGGCGTACTGCACGACCCACTCCTCGGGCCGCTCGATCATGAGGTGGACGTCGAGCGGCAGCCGCGTCGCCCGCCGCAGGTCGGCGACCATCTTCGGTCCGAATGTGAGATTTGGCACGAAGTGGCCGTCCATGACGTCGACGTGGATCCAGTCCGCACCGCCGGCCTCGGCTGCGGCGACGGCGTCGGCCAAGCGGGCGAAATCGGCCGACAGGATGGACGGCGCGAGCTTTGGCAGACGCGCGGGCGTTCCCTTGTCCCGAGGCATCTTGGCTGGCATCATTGACGTCGCTTCCCTCGCTTCATCCGGAGAGGATTTGTCATATGTATAGGCCGCAGAACCTGCGGATCCCCGGTCCGACCTTCGTTCCGCAGACGGTGCTGAACGCAACGGCCCGGCCGATGATCAACCATCGCGGGCCCGAATTCGCCGCCCTCATGGCCGGCCTGACCCGCGCGCTGCAGGACTTCCTCAACACCGAGGGCGACGTGTTCCTGCTGACGGCCTCCGGCTCGGGCGGCATGGAAGCCGCGATCGTGAACACGCTCTCGAGCGGCGACCGCGTCCTGCTCTTCGTGAACGGCGCGTTCGGCGAGCGCTTCGCCGCGATCTGCAAGGCCTACGGGGTCGACGCCCGACGGGTCGACGTGCCGTGGGGCCGCGCGATCGAGCCCGATCTCGTCCGCGAGGAGCTCGCGAAGGAGAAGGGCAAGGACGGCGCGAAGGCCGTGCTCCTCACCCATAACGAGACCTCGACCGGCGTGCTCAACCCGTTGAAGGAGATCGCGGAGGTCGTCCGCGAGTCCGGCAAGCTGCTCATCGTCGACAGCGTGTCCGGCGCGGGCGCCGTCGACCTGCTCATCGACGAATGGGGCATCGACGTCCTCGTCTCCGCGTCGCAGAAGGCCTGGGGCGCGCCGCCCGGCCTCTCGATGATCACGATGAGCGAGAAGGCCTGGAAGGCCTACGACCGCTCGAACCTCCCGAAGCTCTATTTCGACCTGCAGTCATACAAGGCCGCGCTGGAGAAGGGCGCGACCCCGGCGACGCCGGCGATCAGCGTGTTCATCGGGCTGCAGGAGTCCCTTCGGCTCATGGCCGAAGAGGGCCAGGCCGCGATCATCAAACGCCATCGCGACCTCGCGTACGCGACGCGTCGCGGCCTCCAGGCGCTCAACCTTGGGATCTTCGGTGACGAGCGCTACGCCTCGCCGTGCGTCACCGCGTTCCGGATGCCCGCGCGCGTCGACCCGCGCAATCTCATCCGGATCCTGCGCGACGACTATGACACCGTCATCGCCGGCGGGCAGGGACGCATCGAAGGGCAGATCGCGCGTGTCGGCCACATGGGCTTTGTGACGCTCCAGGACATTGTCGCGTTCTTCAGCGCGCTCGAGCCGGCGCTCAAGGACATCAACCAGCCGGTCGAGCCTGGCCAGTCGATCTCCGCGGTCCTCCGGGCACACGCGGAGACCTCCGCGCCGCCCGCGCGGACGGCACGCGGCGCTGCTCGACGCGAGCCGGCCGACGCCGTCGCGGGACGTCGCTAGCCGAGCGACCGCATCCGCGGGAGCAGCTCCGTCGCCGCGAGCTCGGCGCTCTTCGCCGGATCCGGACCGGCGAGCATGACGATCTGCTCGGTGAAGCCGGCCTTGAGGTAGGCCTCGGCGACCTTGAGCGATTCGTCGACCGTCGTGAGGCGGAACTGGACGGACCGGCGCACCGCGCTCATGTCGCGACCCACGGTCCGGCAGTGATCGTCGAGGATCTTCGAGAGCGCGATGGTCTTCTCCATCCCGCCGGCGTTCGAGTTCCACACGTCGCCGTGACGCGCGACGATCTTCAGCGTCCGCTGCGGACCGGAGCCGCCGATCCAGATCGGCGGATACGGCTTCTGCACCGGCTTCGGCTCCGCGATCGCGTCGGTCAGCGTGTAGTACGTGCCCTTGAAATTCGCGCGCTCCTTCGTCCAGAGGCGCTTGATGACGCGCACGGCCTCGCCGAAGCGACCGAGGCGCTCGCCGAGGGGCGGAAACTCCATCCCGAGCTGCACGAACTCGGGTTCGTTCCACGCGGCGCCGATGCCGAACTCGAGCCGGCCGTTCGAGAGGTGGTCGATGGTCGCGCCGATCTTCGCGTGCAGCCCGGGGTGGCGGTAGAGGTTGCCCGAGACCATGAGGCCGATGCGGACCCGTTTGGTCGCCTCGGCCATCGCCGCGAGCATCGCCCAGCCCTCGAACACCGGTCGGGTCGGATCATCGCCGAGCGCCAGCAGGTGATCGAAGCCCCAGAGCCCATCGAAGCCGGCGTCGTCGGCGATGCGCCACACCGCTCGGTGCGTCTGGATGGGATGGATCTGGGGCGAGAGCTTCAGCCCGACGTGGAGCGGATGCGGCATCGGCCGGAGCGTAGCGGCGAGCGCGCGCAAGCGCGTCGTATAGTCCTCGCTTCATGGAAGCAGCGCGCTTCGAGCGCACGGTCCGTACGGAGTCGAGCGAGATCTTCGCGATCTATGGCGGCGCGCGACGCGTCGGTCGTGTCGACCTCCACTACGGCCGCTTCGAGGTGAACGCCACGCTCCTCCTCGAGGTCGATCTCACCGACGACGAGCTGCAGCAGCTGATCGATCAGCTCGATGAGGAGCTTGTCCAGACCCACGATCCCGAGCGCGAGGACTTCCTCGTGACCGTGTTCAAGTCCGAGGAGCTCGGCTTCTACTCCGACGAGTTCGAAGAGGACGACGAGGACGACGACGACAGGTAGCTGACGAGCCCCTCGCGCAAGGACCGCGGCGCATAGCCGAGCTCCGCGCGGGCCTTCGCGTCGCTGGCCCAGAACGTCACGTGGTCGGCGCTCTTCACGACCTCCGCGACCTCCGGTCGCAGGCGCGCGGCGAATCGCAGGACCGACACCGGCACCTCGAAGCGCGGCGCGGGCTTGCCCGCGAGCGCCGCCATGACGCGGACCGCGTCGCGCAGTCTCGCCTGCTCACCGCCCAGCACGTATGCCTCTCCCGGCCGGCCGCGATCGAGCAGCGCCACGATCCCGGCCGCGACGTCGGCGACGTGAACGAAGCAGAGGCCGAGGTCGCCGAACGTGAGCACCGGCAGCTTGCCGGCGGCGGCCCGGCGGAAGAGCGCCCCGATGCCGGAGTGGTCGCCCGGTCCGTAGATCTGCCCTGGCTGCGCGATCACGACCGGCAGGCCCTTCGCGACGTAGCCCAGGGCGACGCGATGCGCGAGCGTCTTCGTCTCGTCGTAGAACGACGTGTAGCCGTCGCCGCGCCGGTACGTCTCGTCGACGACCTTGCCATCCGTATTGCCGAACACGACGATCGACGAGGTGTGCACGACCTTCGGCACGCCGACCGCGAGGGCTGCGGCGAGCACGGCCGCGGTGCCGTCGACGTTCGCCGTGTACATGTCGACCCGCCGGGGCGCGTTGATACCGACCTCGTAGATCGCGCCCGCGTGCACGACCGCGTCGCACCCGTCGCAGCCGCGTTTCAGCGCGTCCGGATCCGCGAGGTCGCCCACGATGACGTCGCGGCCGGTCTTCGCCAGGAGCCCCGCCTTGGCCGGATCGCGCACGAGCTGCACGACGGTGTCGCCGCGCGCCCGGAGCTGCTCCGCGATGACGCTCCCCAGGAAGCCCGTCGTCCCGGTCGCGAACACTCTCACGTGACGTCGGCCTCGGTCGCCTCGGCGAGCTTCACGAGATCCGCGGGCGCGATCGGGAACACCGCGTCGGGAAGGCCGGCGGCGGCCCACACGGTCGGGTACGCGCGCAGCCCCCGATCGACGACGACCCGGAGCGGACTGGCATGGCCGAACGGCGGCACGCCGCCGATGGCGAACCCCGTGGCGGACTTGGCTTCGTCGGCGGTCGCCCGGCGGACGACCGTCGCGCCGAAGTGCGCACGGAGCTTCGCCTCGTCGACGCGATCAGCGCCCGAGCAGAGCACGACCGCCGGGACGCCGTCGGCGAAGAACACGAGGCTCTTCACGATCTCGCCGACCGTGCAGCCGATCTCGCGCGCGGCATCTTGCGCCGTCCGGGTCGTTGCGGGGAAACGGGTCACCGCGATCGTCACGCCTCGGTCCGCGGCGTGCGCACTCACGCGCGCGACGTTGGGATGCTCGGCTATCGGACGAACTTCGCGAGCGCGCGGACGATGCGGGTCGGCAGCAGGGTCACGAACACCCGAGCCACCTTGCGCCATGCCGCCGCGGCCGCGTCGCGCTCGGCATCGGTCGCGCCCTCCGGCGCGTAGCGATCCTGGACGCGGGCGTGCGCGATCGTGCGCAACGGCTCGTGCACGTCGGGGATCTCCCGACCCATCGAGTCCGCGTACTCATACGGCGTCTGCGACGGTCGCGCCGCGTGCCCGGCATACGCACCGAGAAGCCGCGTCTTGCCCCAGGCCGAGTCGATCGCGCCAAGACCGCGGAAGCGCAGCTCGAACCGCACCAGCGCCACGAACAGCGCGATCAGCATCAGTGACAGCACCGCTAGGCCCGGCCGTGGGTCGACCTGCCGCACGAGGTCGCCACCCACGCCGCTCGGCGCACTGTCGTCGATGCCGATGAGGCCGGGGTCGGGCTCGTTGTCGCGGCCCTGGAGCCCGCTGCTGTCCTCGCGGCCGTTCGGGTTACGCGGGCTGCCATCCGGATTGGTGGTCCCCGCATCGGTGTTGTCGGCGCGGTCGAATGGCAGCTCGGATGGGGTCGGCTCGAACTCGATCCAGCCGTATGCCGGGAAGTACGCCTCGACCCAGGCGTGAGCGTTCAGCTCCTTCACCGCATACCGGTTGCTCGGGTCGAGCTCGCCGGCGGTGAACCCCTCGACGACCCGCGACGGCACGCCCACTTCGCGCAGGAGGACGGCCATCGATGACGCGAAGTACTCACAGAAGTCCGCCTTCAGGTCGAACAGGAAGTAGTCGACCGGGTCGCGGCCCGGCGGAGCGGACTTCACGACGGTCGAGTACTTGTAGGTGTTCCGGAGGTACGTCTCGATCGCTTCGGCCTTGTCGTACGCCGTGGCCGCGGACTTCTGCGCGACGATCGTCTGGGCGAGCTGCGCGACGCGCGCAGGGACGCTCGAGGGCAGCTGCAGGTACTTCGTCTTGATGATCGTGGGATACGCGGTCGTGGCTTTGCGCAGCTGATCCTTGGTCGCGATCGACACGTACGACGTCGTCGTGTAGGTGCCCTGGGCCTGGTTGCGGTTCACCGCGCGCACCGAGGTGGAGTAGGCGCGGTCATCACCGGTCTGGAACTGGAATGGGATGTTGACCTTGGCCGGCTCGTTCGCCCCGAACAGCAGGTTCGCGTGCGGCACCACGATGTCGAACGTCGCGTCCATCTTGTCGCGCGCGAGCGTCGGCGGCGTCACCTTGTCCACGCGGTCGGTCTCGGTCGTGCGCCAGCCGGCGCCGGTGTAGAAGTCGTACGTCACGGCACGCCAGAAATGCGCGGCCGGCGCGTCGACGTAGAAGACGATGCGATCGCCGAGGTTCGGGGCCTGGCCGAGACGGATGGCGTCGGAGAACGACACGCCCTGCAACCGGCTCGGCCCGGAGACGCCGGCGAAGAAGCGCTGCCACTCCGTCTGCAGCCGCTGGTAGGGCGCGTCGAACGTGTTGAACGCGTTCGACACGAGGTCAGCGGCGGCGATCCGTGGGGTGAAGAACGCCATGAGGATGAGGACGAGCGTCCAGGTGAGGCCTCCGCGCAGGAGCCGCCAGTCCATCTCGCCCGCCGGCACGATGTTCTGCCGCTCCCAGCGCTCCATCAGGTTGACGATGTGCAGCCGGGTGAGGAGCACGAGAGCCAGGAGCGTGAACAGGATCAGATCGAAGAACAGCGAGTTGAGCGCGAGCGACACGTTCACCGTGAGGCAGACGCCGCTGAACACCACGGCGTCCCACGGCCGGTGCTCGCGCGCGAGCGCGAACGCGCCCGCGTAGGCGCTCGCCCAGCACGTCGCGCCGAGCAGGAGCACGAAGACCGTCGGATCGTTCGCCGACTCGCCGGCGAGGATCTGGGTCACCCAGTTGTTCACGTGCGCCGCCAGCTCGACGGTCTTCGCGTGCAGGGACGGTCCGGTCGTCGCGACGATCGTGAAGATGACGACGGTGAGCGAGCCGGCGATCGCGGCGAGGAATGTCGCGCGGCGGGTCCGCATGCGACCGCTGCCGACGATCGTCCCGAGCAGCGCGCCGGCGAGCGCGATGTACGGGAACTGGGTGTTGAGATCGACCCACCCGGCCTGCGCGAGCGACGCCGGGTAGATGAGGATCATGACGATGTAGATCGGGAGCGCGGCCCAGCCTCCGCGGAAGCGAACCTTCGCCCAGTCGATCGACGGGAACAGGGCGCGCCTCACGGAGCCGAGGAAGAGGTCAGGCGATCGCATTCATCGTCTCGTGGAACAGATCTTCGATGTTCATGTTCGGCTGGAGGTGCGCGGTGCGAACGCCGGCGACGGCCAGCTCGCCGAGCAGCGCGTGGCGGCGCGCGCGGTCGCGCTCATCGGTGTCGTCCGCGCCGACGAGGACGGCCTGCGTGGAGATGGATGACTCGCGGAACGTGCTGGCCGGACGGACCCAGGCCCGATCGAGCGACGGGGTGATGAGCAGCACCGAGGCGCCGCGGCGGAGGCGCGGCAGCGTCTCGACCATGACCTCGGCGATCGTGCGAGACCCGCCCACCTGCACCTCTGCCAGGTACTGCATGAGCTTGCCGAATTGTTTCGTGCCCCGGTCAGGGTGGAGGATCTCCGCGCGAACGCCGGTGGTGACGAGACCGACGTTCCGGTGCTCGCGGAGCGCCTTGGCCACGACCGAGGCGGCGATCGTCACCGCGCGCTCCTCGGTCGCACTCTCGCCTTCCCCGCGGTGCCAGTGGCGCTCCAGGTCGAGGTAGATCCAGAGGTCCGCGGTCTTGTCGAGCTCGAACTCCTTCACGAAGAGGCCGCGGTGGCGTACCGAGGACGGCCAGTGGATGCGATTCACCGCGTCGCCGGGGCGGTACTCACGGATCCCCATGACCATCGAGGTGGACTGGAGCGACCGTTGACCGGTGAGCACGTTGCCTTCGAGGAACGAGCCGGGCAGCTGCCAGAACGGAAGCGGCAGGACCTTCGGATAGACAAGGATGAGCGCGTCCAGCGGGATGCGCGCGATCGTCGAGAAGAGGCCGAACGGATCACCCGAGCGCAGCACGATCGGCCCGAGATGGAAGCGGCCGCGCCGGCGCGCGGGGACGCTCACCTTCCAGCGCCGCACGGCGCCCTTGCCCGCGATCGAGAGAACGCGTCCGGTGAGCGGCTCCGGCCAGTTGGACGTCTCGCTCACTTCGACCCACAGCTTCGCGAGGCGGTGGTCGTTCCGGAGCTCGTAGTTCAGGTCGATCTTGTCGCCGAGGTGGGCGTACGCCTGGCCGACGGTGCGTTTGACCGACAGGCCCTCGAGCGTGAGGCGCGCGGTGACCCACATCGCCGCTCCGATGAACAACAGCAGATACGCGAGGTAGCTGAGGAGCTCGACGCCGCTCGAGACCGCGGCGATGAAGAGCCCGACCCAGAGGACCGCGAAGTGCCAGGGCCGCACGGGTCCGGCCCTACGCCCGCAGCGCCGTCGGCGACCCGACCTCCACCGGCACGCTCGCCAGGACCTCGGCGATGACCGTGGTCTGCGCGAGGTCCTTCAACCGCGCCTGGGGCTGGAGGATCAAGCGGTGCGCGAGCGTCGGGCCGGCCAGGGCCTTCACGTCGTCCGGCACCACGAAGTCGCGCCCCTGCACCGCGGCGTACGCCTGGGCCGCGCGGGCGAGCGCGAGCGATCCGCGCGGCGATGCGCCGAGGTACACGTCGGGGTGCGAACGCGTCGCACCGACGACCGCCACGACGTAGTGCTTCACCGCGTCCGCGATGTGCACGTCGCGCGCACCGGCCTGCGCGCCGAGCAGCTCGTCGGCGCTCATGACCTGCCCGAGGCTGTCGAGCGGGTGATGGACGCGCTGCGCATCGAGGATGTCGACCTCCTCCTTCGGCTTCGGGTACCCCAGCTGGAGGCGAAGGAAGAATCGGTCGAGCTGGGCCTCGGGCAGCGGGAAGGTGCCTTCGTACTCGATCGGGTTCTGGGTGGCCATCACAAGGAACGGATCGGGCAGCGCATAGGTGGTGCCGTCGACCGTGACCTGCTGCTCCTCCATGGCCTCGAGCAGGGCCGACTGGGTCTTCGGGGTCGCCCGGTTGATCTCGTCCGCGAGGACGATCTGGCTCATGACCGGGCCGGCGCGGAACTCGAAGGTGCTGTTCTGCTGGTTGAAGACGGACACGCCGGTCACATCCGAGGGAAGGAGATCCGGGGTGAACTGGATCCGCCGAAAGCTGCAGCCGAGCGAGCGCGCGAGGGCCTTCGCGAGGACCGTCTTGCCGGTGCCGGGAACGTCTTCGACGAGGATGTGCCCGCGACACAGGAGCGCGACGATCGCGAGCTCGACTTCGTGATGCTTGCCGAAGATGACCCGCTCGACGTTCTCGACGACCCCGGCGACCTGCCGGGAGAGATCCGTGCTATCCAAGCGAAATCCCCCTGAAATCCCTAATCCCTATTCGCAATGGTACGTGGGGCCTGCCCGCCTATAGAACGGTCTAACGGGCCCGACGGTTCAATCAGTACCGGTCAGGTGCGGCGGTGGTTCCTTATTTCCCGAGCACGGCACGCATCACCGCGCCGCCGACCGGGGCCGCATCCACGCCGCCCTGACCGGCGTTCTCGATGATGACCGCGATGGCGACCTGGGGGTCCTCGGCGGGCGCGAAGCCGACGAACCAGCCGTGCGGCGAGCCGCTCGGGGTCTCCGCGGTGCCGGTCTTTCCCGCGACGTGGACCCCCGCGATCTTCGCGCCGAACGCGAACGCGCCAGGCGCCTCGACGGCCTGGACCAGGTACGTCGTGAGCTTGGCTGCCGTTGCCGCGCTGATGATCTGATCGCCGGCGGCGCCACCGAGCGTCCGCAGCACCCCGCCGGACGGGTCGCGGATCTCGGTCGCGTAGTGCGGCTGGATCTGCACGCCGTGGTTGCCGACGGTCGCTGCGACCATGGCCATCTGCAGTGGCGAGGTGAGCAGCTCGCCCTGGCCGTAGCTCGTATCCGCGAGAAGCGTCGGCCGATCGATCTTGCCGTCGTTCGAGAGCTGGCCCTTCGCCGCGGGGAGATCGAGCGCCGGCGCGCGGCCGATCCCGAACTTCTTGGCCATGTCGCTTTCCTTCTGCGCGCCGATCGTCAGACCGACCTTCGCGAAGTAGATGTTCTCGCTCCGCTGGAACGCAAGGGACATGTCGTAGTCGCCGTGGGCCTGCGACGACGACCGCACGAAGTAATCGCCCCAGGACTTGTCCGCCTGATATGGATCGTCGACGCGGATCTTCTGGTTCGGGTCGAAGCCGCTCTCCAGGGCGGCGGCCGCGGTGATGATCTTCATCGTCGAGCCGGGTGGATAGAGGCCTTGGGCGACGCGGTTGATGAGCGGTTTGTCCTTGTTGTCGTTCAGCTGTCCCCACGCGATGTCCTGCTGTTGAGGATCGACGAGCGCGTTCGCGTCGTAGTTCGGCAGGCTCACCGACGCGAGGATCCGGCCGGTCTTCGGGTCGAGCGCGACGATCGCGCCGCGCCGGCCGGCAAGCGCGGCCACCGCGGCCTGCTGCACCTTCGGGTCGAGGCCGAGGACGACCGAGCCGGGCTCCGTCCGCGCGCCGAGATAGCGCGCCTTCCATTGACCGAGGAGATCCGCGGGATCCTGGCCGATGAGCGAGTCCTGATACGCGGCCTCGGCACCCGACGCGCCGTACTTGAAGGACGCGTACCCCACGACCTGCGCGAGCGAGCGATCGGCGTACTTGCGCCGGTATGCCTCGCCATCCTTCACCGACTCCGCGAGGACGCGCCCGCTCGCGTCGATGATCTTGCCGCGCGGCCGATCACGGATCGCCGCGATGAGTCGCGGGTTGAACGGATCCGAGTTGAGCTCGCTGGCAGCGACAAGCGTCCAGTACCCCACCCCGACCGACGTCATCAGGAACGCGATGGCGATCGTCAATGTCAGCCGACGGATGTTGCGCGCGATCGTGCGCTCACTCACGGCCGGGTACGACCCTTGAGTGGGTGGAGTGTGCCGTGATCGCGGCTGGCGGGTACCTCACGAGCGAAGGCTGGTCCGGAGGACCGGCCACCGTCTCGGATGCACGCGACCAGCGAGCTCGGGAGGTGCCCGCCAGCCGCGAACGCACGCACGCGCCCCCGTCCTCTCATCGTCGCACCCGAGCCGTGATGTCACTGACCCGCAAGAGCAGCGCGCACAACATGAAGTTCGTCACGAGCGACGATCCACCGTATGCGACGAAGGGCAGCGTGATGCCGGTGAGGGGGATGAGCTTGGCGTTGCCGGCGACGATGACGAGCGTCTGGATCGCGATGATGAACGACAGCCCGGCGGCGAGGAGCTGCAGGAAGACCGTCGGCGCGCGCAGAGCGATCAGCATCCCGCGATAGACGAAGACGAGGTAGAAGGCGAGCAACGCGAGCGCGCCGACGAAGCCCACCTCTTCAGTGAACGCGTCGAACACGAAGTCGCTCCACACCACGGGGATCCGCTCGGGCATCCCGTTGCCCAGGCCGGCGCCGAGGACGCCGGCGTTGGCCAGGGAGAAAAGGCCCTGGGTCAGCTGGTACCCCTGGTCGAACCGGAGATCGCTGTTGAACGGCGCCAGCCACACGTCGACCCGCGCGGCCACATGGCCGAACGCGTGATACGCGACGAACCCGCCGCCGACCAGCATCATGAGCCCGATCACAACGTAGAACGGCTCGCCCGTCGCGATGTAGAGCATCGCGAGGAAGATCCCGAAGAAAAGCAGGGTGGCGCCGAGGTCCTTCTCGAAGACCATCACGAGCATGGCGATGAGCCACATGCCGACGATCGGTAGCAGATACGGGATCGGTGGCACCGGGATGGGGCCGAACCGGCGGGGCGGCGCGGAGAGCACCTCGCGGTACTCCTCGAGGTACGCGGCGAAGAAGATCACGAGGGCGATCTTCACCAGCTCCCAGGGCTCGAACTGCGCCACGCCGGCGATGCCGACCCAGATGCGGGCTCCGTTGATCTCGCGGCCGACGACCGGCAGCAGCGGGGAGACGAGCAGCACGATCGCCAGCAGCGCCCACGTGTACTTGTACCGCGCCAGGGCAGAGAGGTCGCGGGGGATCAGGATCGTGATGCAGAAC
The DNA here is from genome assembly GCA_036569845.1 of Candidatus Limnocylindria bacterium. GTDB lineage: Bacteria > Chloroflexota > Limnocylindria > P2-11E > P2-11E > UBA4735. The sequence goes on from DATCPY010000059.1 coordinate 13,138, forward strand.
GCGCCCGCGGCGATCACGAGCCAGCTGAGCTGCTGGAGCAACAACGCCGGCGCGAGCCGCTCCACGAGGACGAACCCGATCCCGGTGAGCCCCAGGGCGAGCGGCATGAGCAGCTGGTCGCCGCGGAACCCGACCGTCACGAGGAACACGTGGAGCGCACCGAAGATCGCGAGCACCGCGACGGGGACGGCGATCTCGTACCACGCGAAGCGGCCCGACGCTGCTGCGACCACCGCGACGTAGCCGGTGAGGCTGAGCGCGGCTACCCAGATCAGGAGCCGCAGCTCGCCGAGCCGCGCGGCCGGACGCGCCCGGATCACTGCGCGCGCTCGAGGCGGAGCGCGATGCGACCGACCGCGACCTCGTCGCCGTAATGGAAGCGCTCCTTGTCCCAGATGCGTGACCCGTTCAACAGCGTTCCGTTCGTGCTGCCGGAATCCTCGAGCCACCACTCGCCGTCAGCGAAGCTGACGATCGCGTGCTTCGCGGAGGCTGCCTCGTCGTTGAGGACGATGTCATTGCCGGCGTCCCGCCCCACGCTGGAGACGGCGCGCAGGGGCAAGCGCTCGCCGACACGCGGCCCGCCGGCGTGACTGCGGCTCACGACGAGGGTGGCGATGCCGATCTGGCGAGCGGTGATCGCGACGCGCTCGTCGGTGAGCGCCACGTGCAGGGCGCGAAAGGCGCGGATGAGGAACAGATAAAGGAGGACCAGGAACGCGATGCGGACGCCCCACAGGATGACCGCAAAGGTGATCTCCATCAGCCCTCGAGCCGGACGACCAGCTCCGCGCCGCCGATGGTGATGCGGTCGTCATCGGAGAGCACCATCTCGGCGATCCGGCGGCCGTTCACGAACGTGCCGTTCGTGCTCTGCAGGTCGTAGAGCGTGTAGCGGCCGAGCCGCAGCCGGACCTCAGCGTGACGGCGGGAGACGCGTCGATCGTCGAGGACGATGTCATTCTTCGGATCGCGACCCACGGTGATGGGCTCTGCCGTGAGCGGCACCTCTCGCTTCACGCTCCCCTCGCGGGAGACGATCGCGCCCTGCGGCGCGCGCGGCTTGGTGGCGAGGAGGGCGTCGCGATCGAGGATCATCGTGTGGCCGGTCTCGATGCCGCCGAGGCGGTCGCGCGCGTTCGCCGGGACCTCCTCGCCGGACGCGTCGACGAGCGCGCACGCGACGCGCAGATCGCCGGGCGACACGCCGTCGTCCTCCTCGATCTCGACCGTCGGGTACGCGAGCAGGGTGAAGCTCCGATCGCGCGCCGCGCCGAGGACGGCCTCCGCCAGGTCACGCTCGAGGCTTCGTTTGTACTGCTCGAACTGGGCGTAATCCACCGGCGCGAGCGATACGACGTAGCTGTTCGGGACGAACGTCTTCGCGACGGAGACCGTCTGGTGCGCCTCCATCGCGCGGATCACGCGCTTGGCGATCTGGACCGGCTGGAGGCGCGCGCGAAAGAGCCGGGCGCTCCAGCCCTCGATGACGCGGCTGGCCATCGCCTCGAGCCGCTCAAGCATCGTTGATCTTCACGACCTCCGCACCGATGAGGATGATGGCCGCCGTCACGTAGATCCAGGTCAGAAGCCCGGCTGCGAACGCGAGCGCGCCGTACGCCTCGAAGATGCCGATCGCGCGCGTGAGGAAGCCGAACGCGATCTTGGCGACCTCCCAGAGCACGGCCGATACCAGCGCCGCCCGACGTGCCGGGACCTGCCCGATCCGGCGCCGCGGCGCGAATCGGAAGACGAGATAGAAGAACCAGAAGCCGAACGCCAGGCCCACGAACGGCGACACCACTTCGAAGAACAGCCGGACGCCGCGCAGCCCGCTCCTGGCGAGCGCCTCGGCCGCCGCCTGCACCCCGAAGCTGACAGCGAACGAGGCGACGGCCAGCACGAGCACCAGCATGACGAACGCGATGCTGTTCAGACGCTCCCGGACGAAGGCCCGCCGACCCTGCCGCCCGAGGATGTGCGAGATGCCGATGTCGACGGACCCGAGGATGGCCGTGACCGTGAGGAGCGTCCCGATCAGCCCGAGGCCGAGGGAAAGCGCGCGGCCCTGCACGAGCTGGCCGACGAGCTTCGTCTCCTGTCCCGTCACCGCCGGCATGAGACCGCGCACGATCGCGACGAGCTCGACTTCCGCCTGCTGGGTGCCGTAGATGAAGCCGAAGATGCCGATGATCAAGGCGAGCAGCGGGATGAGCGCGAAGAAGATCTGGTAAGCGATGGCGCCCGCGAGGAACAGGCCGTCGTCGTCGATGAAGGCGCCGAAGACGCGGCGTGCCGTTACGAGGATGCGGCGTCCGCCTTCTTGGCTGAAGGACCCTTCGGCTCGGCCGCGGGCTTCGCGTCCGCGGCGGGCTTCGCCTCGGTCCCGGGCTTCGCGTCGGTCCCTGGCTTCGCGTCGGCGGTCTTGGTATCCGTCGTTGCGGCCTTGCCGTCCCCATCCTTCTGCGCGGGACGGCTATCGGTCTTGTACCAGCCGCCGCCCTTGAACACGATCGCCGGCGTCGCCATCAGCTTGCGCGGCCGCTTGCCGCAGCTCGGGCACTTCTCGAGCGTCGCGTCGGTGTACGACTGGACCGCCGAAAAGGTGTGGCCGCAGTGGTCGCAGTGGTAGTCGTAGATGGGCATGTGCTCCCCTATCATCGCAGCAAGGTGAGGGCTGGGGTCATGACGCGCCCCGCGATCGGAGCCGCCCGCCGCCGGCGCATCCTCGCCGAGAACGCCCTGGCGTACGCGTTCCTCCTGCCGGCGTTCCTCATCCTCCTCGTCTTCCACTTCCTGCCGGCCTTCGCGGCGATCTACATGTCCCTGTTCCGCTGGGACATCGTCCAGGGTCCGTTCCGTGGTCTGGACAACTACGCGACCGTGCTGTTCGGGTCGCGGGCGGAGGAGTTCTGGCACTCGCTCTCGGTGAGCGTCACCTACACGCTCATCACCGTCCCGATCGAGCTCGTCCTGTCGCTGGTCCTCGCCTACCTCCTGTTCCAGAAGATGCGCGGTCGCGGCATCTACCGGACCCTCTACTACCTGCCGTACATCACGTCGGCCATCGCCGCGGGCGTCATCTTCAACTGGCTCATGAACCCGAACTACGGCCTCTTCAACAGCCTCCTCGAGCTCGTCGGCATCGGCCCGCAGAAGTGGCTCGACGAGCCGCGGGGGTTGTTCGAGCTGATCTTCGGCGGCTTCGGGGTCACCCTCCCCGAATGGGCCCAGGGTCCGAGCCTCGCGCTCGTCGGCGTGTCGCTGTTCACGATCTGGAAGTACGTCGGCTTCCAGATCGTCCTCTTCCTCGCCGGCCTCGGGAATATCTCGACCGAGTACTACGAGGCCGCCCGGCTCGACGGGGCGAACGAGCGCCAGATCTTCACGAAGATCACGCTCCCGCTCCTCAGCCCGACCACGTTCTTCGTCGCGACGTTCGGCACCATCGGATCCCTGATCGCCTTCAACCAGATCTACGTGATGACGAACGGCGGTCCGCTGGACACGACCAAGACCCTGGGCTACGAGATCTTCCACGTCTTCTTCCAGCAGGGCCGGATCGACCTCGGCGCGGCGATGGCGATCCTGCTGGCGATCCTCATCCTCGGGTTCACCCAGTTCCAGTTCCGCGTCGTCGAGCGGCGGGTGCATTACTCGTGACGACCGTGTCGCTGCCTCGGCCGGCCGGCGTCGGCCGCCTCCGCGGACGGACCGTCGGCAAGCACCTCGTGCTCGCGGCCGTGGCGGTCATCATCGCGTTCCCGTTCTACTGGATGCTCTCGACCGCGACGAAGAGCTTCTTCGAGGCCACCCAGTTCCCGCCGACGCTGTTCCCGCTGGAATTCCACTTCGAGAACTTCGCGACCGCGTGGGGCGACGCGCCCTGGCGGACGTTCTTCACCAACACCGGGATCATCATGGTCGCGGCGACTGTCGGCGAGCTCATCACGTCGATCCTCGCCGCGTACGCATTCGCCCGTCTCGAGTTCAAGGGGAAGGGCTTCCTGTTCCTGCTGTTCCTCGCGACATACATGATCCCGCCCGAGGCGACCGTCATCCCGAACTTCGTGCTCGTCACGAAGTACCTCCACATCGGGGACACCCTGCAGGTGCAGATCATCCCGTTCCTCGCCTCGGTGTTCTCGATCTTCCTGCTGCGCCAGCACTTCAAGTCGATCCCGAACGAGCTCCACGACGCGGCCAAGGTCGACGGCGCGGGGCATCTCCGGTTCCTCCTCAGCGTCGTCCTGCCGCTATCCATCCCGGTCCTCGTCACCGTCCTGCTGATCACGGCGCTTGCCCGCTACGACGCGTTCCAGTGGCCGCTGCTCGTGACGAACAGCGACGCGGTCAGACCGGTGCAGATCGGAATGGCGCAGTTCCGCACTGAATTCGGGGCGCAATATCATCTCGAGATGGCGGCGGCCACCTTCGTGATCGCCCCCGTGGTCTTGATCTTCCTGTTCGCGCAGCGGTATCTGATCCAGGGGGTGGCCCGCACAGGTATCCGTGGCTAGCAGTCATCCGTATACCAGGATGGAACGAGTAGGTAGGGGTTCGAAACAGATGGAGGGGCACTCATGCGGTTGAAGGTCGCGATCCTCGCGGCGGTCATGGTCGTCGCGACGGCCTGCAGCGGCGCTGCGGCGCCGGCACCGGCACAGTCCACGCAAGCGGACATCGATCTGTCCGGGTCGCCGGTCGCGCTGACGCTCTGGCACACCCAGACGGGCGCCAACGCGGCAGCTCTCCAGGCCATGGTCGACCGGTTCAACTCGACCAACGGCAAGGGCATCACCGTCACGCTGCAGTACCAGGGCAGCTACACGCAGCTGTACCAGAAGAACCTGTCGGCCATCCAGGCCGGCGCGCTGCCCGAGCTCGCGGTCGCGTATGAGAGCTTCGTCGCTGACTACATGAAGGCCGACGTCGTCCTCAACCTCGACCCGTACGTCAACTCCGCCAAGAACGGCCTCGACAAAGCGTCGCAGGCCGACATCTACAAGCCGTACTTCGACACCAACCGCTTCCCGCAGTTCGGCAACCAGCTCCTGTCGTTCCCGTTCACCAAGTCGCTCCTCCTCCAGTACACGAACGACGACATCCTCAAGGAGATCGGCAAGAGCGCGCCGAAGACCTGGGATGAGTTCGAGGCAACCAGCCTCGCGGCGGTCAAGAAGGGCGCCGACGGCAAGATCACCCGCTACGGCTGGGCCGTGCCGATCGGCGCGTCGACCTTCAACGGGTGGGTCCTCTCGCGCGGCGGCTCGCTCATGAGCGCCGACCAGAAGACCGTCGCCTGGGACCAGCAGCCCGCGATCGACGCGGTCACGATGATGAAGCGCATGATCGACAACGGCAGCGCGTACGTGCCGAAGGGCTTCGACTACCAGACGGACTTCGGGACCGCGAAGGTCGCGTTCGTCCAGGAGTCGAGCACCGGCCGGCCGTTCTTCGTCTCGAGCTTCAAGCAGCCGATCAACTGGAGCCTGACGAACATCCCGCAGAAGGACCCGGCCAAGGCGGCCACGGTCCAGTACGGGGCGAACGTCGCCATCTTCAAGAGCACGCCTGAGAAGCAGCTCGCTTCGTGGCTGTTCGTGAAGTGGTTCGCCGACGCCGCGCAGACCGCCGAGTGGGCGGTGAAGTCCAGCTACATGCCGGTCCGTAAGAGCGCCCAGGACACCGACACCCTGAAGAACGCGTGGAAGACGGACGTCCAGGGCAAGTCCGCGTTCGACCAGATCGGGTCGAGCGTCCCGGAGCCGAACGTGCGCGGCCAGCAGGACATCCGCACGGTCATCGAGGACATGCTCAACGCGGTCGTCGCAGGGAAGGTCACCGACATCTCCGCAGCCGTGAAGGCCGCGGGCCTGAAGGCGAACCAGATCCTGAAGGACAACCAGTAACGGCAGGCGCGATCACGCAGTAGGCGAGCGGGCGGGGCGAAAGCCCCGCCCGCTTCTATTTCGCGGGTCGAGGAGCGGGCGGGCGGTCCGGGAGCAACCACGGCAGCGCCTCGGCCATCGGCTCGACGAGATCCGTGTATTGAGCGGGGCCGAGGTGCTCTTTTGCGAACAGCCCGAGTGCCGCACCGAACGCCGCGCTCTCGGCCTTGTGGCCGAGCTTGCCGTGCTTCGCCTTCCAGTTGACGAGCGCGCCGGAGGCCTCGGTAAGGCCGAACAGCGTGCGCCGCAGCTCTTCCCACTTCGGACCGAGATCGTGCTGCTCGATCGCGGCGAGCGCGGCCTTCTCGGCGCGGTGATAGGCGTCGAGGCCGCGCGCCTCGTGCCGGTCCCACCCCCACGCGGCGCGCTCGATGCCGTTCGCATCGAACACCCGGAGGTCGGCGGTGAGGCGATCGAGATCGCTCTGTGCCACGGGGCTGACGTTACGCCTTCGCGAGCTCGGACCGCAGCGACGCGACCGCGGCCTCGCGCTCGGCGAGCTTCGCGCGCTCCCTCGCGATCACCGGCGCCGGCGCCTTCGTCGCGAACTCGGAGCCGAGCAGCACGCGGGTCTTCTCGAGCAGGACGAGCGCGTCGGCGAGCTCCTTCTCGAGGCGCGCGCGATCGGTCGCCGCCTCGCGCGGCACGTCCACCCGGACCTCGACCGCGCGAACGAGGGTCGGCGCGCCCTCGCCTCCGCCGAACCGCACCTCGGCGCCCGTGAGCGACGCGATGATCTCCGCGAACGGCTGGAGCGGGGCGGCATCTCCGCCGAGGGCGACCTGCACCTTCGTCCGGGGGTCGAGGTCGGCCTCCTGGCGGCGCTCGCGAATCCGCCGGATGACCTCGATCGCGAGCCCGAAGCGGTCCTCGAGGCCGGCGTCGCGCGCTCCCGGCTTCGGCCACGCCGACACCACGAGCGAGGGCGCGTCGTCCGACGTGCGGCCGTGGGCCCAGAGCTGCAGGGCCAGCGTCTCCGTGACGAACGGGATGCTCGGGTGCGCGAGCCGCAGCACGCGATCGAGCACGTAGGCGAGCGTCCGGACCGCGGCGTCCAGGGAGCCGGCCGGCCGCCGCTGCGGCTTGGCGAGCTCGATGTAGAAGTCGGCGAGCTCGGTCCATACGAACTGCTGGAGCGCCGTCGCGTACTCGCCGAACTGGTATTGCTCGAGCAGTCGGGTCAGGTCCTCGACCGTCGCCTCGGTGCGTGAGAGGATCCAGCGGTCAGCCTCCGTAAGGTCGGGTCCGGTCGGCGCGACGTCGATCGGGCCGGTCAGCGCGGAAGGCCGCGCCTCGAGCTGCGCCAGCCCGAACCGGCCCGCGTTCCAGAGCTTGTTCACGAACCGCCGGCCGTTCTCGAGCTTGCCCTCCGAGAACTCACTGTCCGCGCCGGCCGCGATCCCGTTCACGAGCGCGTAGCGGAGCGCGTCGGCCCCGTGCTCTTCGATCATCCCGACCGGGCTCACGACATTGCCCTTCGACTTGCTCATCTTCCGGCGCTCCGTCGTCACGAGGCCGTGGAGGTACACGGTCTGGAACGGGATGTCGCCCATGTTCTCGATGCCCATCATCAACATCCGGGCGACCCAGAAGAACAGGATGTCGTAGCCGGTCTCGAGCACCGAGCCGGGATAGAACCGCGCGAGGTCAGGCGTCTGCTCGGGCCAGCCGAGGGTCGAGTGCGGCCACAGCGCCGAGCTGAACCACGTGTCGAGCACGTCCGGGTCCTGCCGCAGCTCGGTCGAGCGGCATTTCGGGCACGCCGTCGGATCAGGTGCATCCTCGTCGGGGACGACGATCTCGTTGCAGTCGGTGCAGTACCAGACGGGAATGGAATGACCCCACCAGATCTGGCGCGACACCGGCCAGTCACGGATGTTCTCCATCCACTCGAAGTAGATCTTCTCCTGATATTTCGGCACGATGCGCACCGCTCCGCGACGCACGGCCTCGATGGCCGGCTTCGCCAGCGGCGCCATCTTCATCCACCACTGCTTCATGACCAGCGGCTCGTCCACGGTCTCGCAGCGGTCGTGGATCCCGACGTTGTGCGTGATCGGCTCCTGCCGAACGAGGAGCCCCTTCTCTTTCAGCCGCTCGATCATCGCCGTGCGCGCGGTGTCACGGTCGAGCCCGGCCAGCGGCCCGGCGGCCGGCGTCATGAAGCCGCGCGTGTCGATGGCCGACAGCACCTGGAGCCCGTGCCGCTGGCCGATCTCGAAGTCCGTCGCGTCATGTCCGGGCGTGACCTTGAGCACGCCGGTGCCGAACTCACGGTCGACGGCCAGGTCGCCGATGAGCTTCACCTTCCGCTCGGACACCGGCACGAGGACCTCCCTGCCGATGAGCCCCTTCCAGCGCGGGTCATCGGGGTGCACGGCGACCGCGGTGTCGGCGACGATCGTCTCGGGTCGTGTCGTCGCGACGACCACGTCCGGTGTCCCGGCTGGCATGGGCTGGGCCCACGGGTAGCGCACGTAGCTCAGCTGGTCGGTCCGTACCACGTGCAGTGCCTCCAGATCCGAATAGGTGGTCTGGCAGGTGAGGCACCAGTGGACGATCCGGTCGGCGCGATAGAGGTGCCCCTTGCGGTACATGCGGATGAAATGGATCCGCACGCGCCGCTGCATGTCGGGATCCATCGTGAAGTGCACACGCGTCCAGTCGAGGCTGCAGCCGAGCATGCGCAGCTGCTTGTAGATGCGCGGCTTGTAGTGATCCATCCATCGCCACATCTCGGCGAGGAACTCGGCACGCGAAAGGCCCAGCGTCGGCGAGCTGTCTTTGCCCTTGCGCCCGGCGCCCTCCTTCGCGAGCTCCTTCTCGACAACGATCTGGGCGATGATCCCCGCATGGTCCGAGCCCGGGAGCCACAGCGTCGGCTCGCCGCGCATGCGGTGCCAGCGGGCCATGAGATCCTCGTAGCCGCCGAACCCGAGCGCGTGCCCCAGATGGAGGTCGCCGGTCACGTTGGGGAGCGGCAACATCATCACGAACGGCTTCTCGCCTGGCCGCTCCGGTCCGGGCGTGAAGAAGCCCGACGCATCCCACCAGTCGTAGAGGAAGGTCTCGACGGCGCTCGCGTCGAAGTTCTTGCCGCGGTATTGGAGAACCGCCTGCGGTGGTTTCGTGTGCGTCTGCGTCGCCATCGTCGCTCTCCTCTCTTTCAACCAACAACAAAGCCGTCGTCCGAACAGGACGACGGCTGACGCCGCGTGGTACCACCTGAGTTCACGGCCTTCAATTACTCCTTGATGACCGCCTCATCTACGCCGTAACGGGCGAACCCGACCCACTCGCGAGCGACGTTCCCAAGTGCACTGTTGCGGCCCGCTTCCAGCCTGCTGGCGGACCTTCTCTATCGGGTGCGCTCGGTACTCTTCCCGGTCTTCGCGGGTATGGACGGAAGTGTACTAGCCCGCGCGCGAGCGCCCGAGCTGCTTCTGGCGGTACATCGCGCGATCCGCGGCGTCGACGAGCGCATCGACGGACGTGCCTTCGACGAGCGCGGGCGCGATCCCCCACGCGATCGTAGGCAGACGCTGCCCGGAGGGGATGGTCGCGTTCGCGATGTCCTCGGCCAGGCGCCGCATGATCCGGTCCGCCGCGAAGAGCGGCGCGCCCGGGAAGACGACACCGAACTCGTCGCCACCGATCCGCGCGACCACGTCGGCGCCGCGAACGCCGGCAGCGAGGATCTCGCCGATGCGCATGAGCGCCTGGTCGCCCGCGGCGTGGCCGAACTGGTCGTTCAGCTGTTTGAGACCGTTGGCATCGATGATCGCCACCGAGAGCGGCGCGCCGTCACCTTCGCTCTGGGCCAGGCCCTCGGCGAGCTTGTCGAAGAACACCCGCCGGTTCGGCAGGCCGGTGAGCGGATCGGTCGCGGCCGCCGACTTCGCGGCCTGGTGCAGCCGGGCGACGCGGACGGCGGCGGCCACCTGGTGCGAGGTCGCGGTCAGGAGCGTCTCGTCCTCGGTCGAGAAGGCCGAGGGGTGCTTGCTCTCGATCCCGATGATGCCCACGGTCTCGTCGCCGATCCGCAGCGGAACAACGAGGCTCGAGCGGATGTCCGCGGGGCCGACAAAACGCGTGTCGGCCTGCACATCCGCGACGTTCTGTAGGCGGCCGTGCTGCATGACCCACCAGCTGATGCCGGTCCCGGCCGGAAGCGACTGACCGATGAACGCGGTCGACGGACCGAATGCGGCGCGGATGCTCAGCTCGCCTGCATCGTTGAGCGTCGTGAGGAACCCATTCTCGTAGCCCATCGCGTCGCAGACGATCCGCAGCAGCCGGCTCGCGAGCTCGTCGAGATCGAGCACCGCGCTGATCTCCGATGCGAGCCGCTGCAGGATCGCGAGCTGACGGGCGTGCGCGTGCGAGTGCTCGGCCATGCGCTCGACCAGCGAACCGGGGCCCGGAACGTCCTCGATGTCCTCGTGCTCGATGGCACCGACCTTCGCCAGGTACACGCTGCCTTCGCGCCGGTCGCGCTCGATCACGCGGATGAACGCGTCGACGACGGAGGGATGGAACTGCGACCCGCTGCACCGGCGGAGCTCCGACACGGCGAAGTCGACGCTCTGCGCCGCCTTGTACGCGCGCTTGCTCACGATGACCTCGTACGCGTCGGCCGCGGAGACGATGTACGCGCCGAGCGGGATGGCGTCGCCGGACAGGCCATCGGGATAGCCGCCGCCATCGAAGCGCTCGTGATGAGCGTGGACGATCGGCACCAGGTCGGCGAGCGGCTCGACGGCCGCGAGGATCGACGCCCCGAGCGGGGCGTGGGTCTTCATGATCACCCACTCCTCGGTGGTGAGGGCCGCCGGCTTGTTCAGGATCGCGTCGGGGATGCCGATCTTCCCGATGTCGTGGAGCAGCGCCGACAGCTGCACGCGGCGGATCTCATCCGGCGGCAGCTGCATCTCGACGGCGATGATCCGCGACAACGCGGCAACGCGAGCCGAGTGGCTGCGGGTGTACGGATCCCGCGCGTCGACCGCCGCGGCGAGCGCCTTCACGGACGCGAGGTAGAGCTCACGAAGCCGTGCGTGATGCTCGGCGTTCTCGAAGGACGACGCGATGATGTTCGCGAACGACTGGAGGATCGCGACATCCTCGCTGTCGTACGCGGCCGGCCGATAGGACTGCGCCGACACGACGCCGATGATCGTGCCGCGGATCTTCAGCGGCACGTGCACGCTCGATTCGCTCCGTCTCGATTCATCGCCGTACGTCTTGCCGCGCCGCTGGATGGCATCGCCGCTGCTGGCCGACACGTAGGGCTCGCCGCTCAGGATGACCTGGCTCGTCGGGCCGGCCCCCAGCGGAAGGAAGAACTCGCCTTCCCGCACCTGCCCGCCGTCGACCTCGATGAGGAAATCGAAGAGCCGCCGCTCCGCGTCGTAGCGGGCGACATAGAAGGAGTCGAAGTCGACGAGCGCGCGGGCCGACTCGTACGCGAACGTCGCGATCTCCTGTGGATCGTGAACGAGCGCGGTCTTTGAGGCGATGTCGTTGAGGGCGGCGAGCCGCTGGATCCGGTGCTCGCGCTCCCGCCTCGCGGAGGCCGCCCGGAGCGCGGTGCCGGCGAGGTCGGCGAGGTCATTGAGACCCTGGCGGTCGACGACGTCGAATCGGCGGTGCGGGTCCGTCGTGCCGACCATGAACAGGGCGACGACGGCGCCGTCGACGACTACCGGTACGGCGATGACGGCGTGCACCCCGGCTTCCAGGGCCGCCCCGGCGCCTTCGCGACCGACGAACTCAATGGCGTAGTCGCGCACGGTGATCGATTCGCGAGATGCGACGACCTTCGCGATGAGCGGGCCCGGCCGCTCGTACACCCGCCCGCTGAGGTGGGCGGCTGCGCCCAGACCCGAGATCACGCGGGCGCCCTCGCCGGCCATGATCTCGACGGCGGCGACGTACTCCGCGTTGAACGCGCGCTCGGCCTCGAGGGCGAGCCGCGCGATCACCTCTTCGGTGGTCGAGGAGCCCAGCTCACGAGCGAGATCCTCCCGGCGCTTTCCAAGCTCGAGCCGCCGCGCGTTCGCGAGCGCGATCGCGGCATGAGTGGCGAATCCTTCGAGCGTGTCGCGCTCCGAGCGATCGAACGGATGGACCTCACAGCGGCCGACGTTCAGGACCGCGGCGATCTCACCCTGCACGAGGACCGGCACCGCGATCGCGCTGCGCAGTCCGAGCGCGAGGACGGCTTCCGGCGCGTCGGCCAGCGTCCGGTAGTCGTCGATGCTCACGGTCGCGCGCTCCATGACGACCCGCCCGACGATGCCGCTCGTGGCTGGCGCGTGCACGCCGACGACACGCTCCCCAAGCCCCGCGCCGGCCATGATGAGGAACTCGCTCCCGCGGTGGACGTTCAGGGTCGCGTGATCCGCAGAAACGAGCTCGAGGGCGTGACGCGGGATCGACCCGAGCACGCTCTCCGCGCCGGTCTCGGCGCCGATCTCGGTGGCGGCCTGCTCGAGGAGCAGCGCCCGGCGCAGCGCGCGCCCGCCCCGCTCCTGCTCGTCGCGGTACGCGGTCGCGACGACGCCGATGACGAGCAGCACGAGGCCGACGACCACGGCCTGACGGAACGCCGGCTGCAGCTCCACCGATCCGCCCAGGGCCACGAGGACGATCTGCTGGCCGATCGCCGCGAGGACGAATGCCGTCGCGGTGATCGCGATGCCCCGGCGCCCGAGCCGGAATTGCACGAGGACCGAGGCGATGAGCACGAGCGCGAACGCCGCGCTCCGCGGGTCCGGCGCCGTCGCGATCATCCACAGGCACGTCAGAGCGAGATCAGCGAGGACGAGGCCGACGGGCGTGGTAGTGAGGGTGAACGTCTTGCCGCGCGTCGTCTGGGCAGTCCAGCTGTAGACGATGGTGCCGAAGAGGATCGTGAGCGCCAGGAGGGCGATCGGGGCGACGATGGCGCTGCCCATCGCGATCCAGATCGCCGCCGCGATCAGGCCGAAGACGCGGCCGTACAGCAGCAGATCGCCGGGCAGATGCCGACGCAGGTCCCTCATCCACGGAGAACGCTAGAGAGGGTGCACCCGAAGCGGGTATCAGGCCGATAGAGGCTGCCGGCTGCCCCTCCCCCGATCGGGGGAGGACAGGCGTTCTAGGCCTTCGCCGAACGCTCGCTTGACGTTAGAGGTCGTCGCGCGCCGGAGCCCAGACATCGATGACCTGGCAGGCTTCCTCGAACACCCGCGCGCCGTGCGCCGCGTTCGGTGGGACCCGATACGTGTCGCCGGGCGTCAGGATGCGCTGCTCGCCGGCGATGACCATGACGAGGCTGCCGCGAACGACGACGCCGGTCTGCTCCATCGGATGCTTGTGGGACTCGACCACCGTCTTCGCAGCGAGGTCGGTGATCGCGATCGTGGCTGCCTCGGCGCGGATGATCCGCTGGGTCATGCCCGGGGACGGGTTCTTCTGCGGAAGATCGCGCGGTGAGGCGTAGTACAGCTTCGGCATGAGGCGATGCTAGCGCGGGGCTATGCCGAGGAGGCTTCGTCCCCCTCGAGCACGAGCTGCTCGTTCTTGCTGAGCAGCAGCGGGTTGGCCTTGCCCTCGATCGCCTCGGCGGTCACGACGACCTTGCGCACGTCGGTGCGCGACGGGATCTCGTACATCACGTCGAGGAGCACTTCCTCGATGATCGTCCGCAGCCCGCGGGCCCCGGTCTTCCGCTTCGCCGCGCCTTTGGCGGCGGCGATGAGACCGTCTTCGGTGAACTGCAGCTCGACCTTGTCGATCGAGAGGAACTTCTGGTACTGCTTCACGATCGCGTTCTTCGGCTCGGTGAGGATCCGCAGGAGATCGGCCTCATCGAGGGCCTGGAGCGGGACGATGACCGGCATGCGGCCGACGAACTCCGGGATCAGGCCGTACTTCAGCAGGTCGTCGGGCATCACCTCGGACAGGACCGCCGTCGTCTCCTTGGTGTTCTGCGACAACGTCGCGCCGAAGCCCATCGTCTTTCTGCCGATGCGGGCCTCGACGATCTTCTCGAGACCCTCGAAGGCGCCCCCGAGGATGAACAGGATGTTGGTCGTGTCGATCTGGATGAAGTCCTGGTGCGGATGCTTCCGGCCGCCCTGCGGCGGGACGTTCGCGACCGTGCCCTCGAGGATCTTCAGCAGCGCCTGCTGGACGCCCTCGCCCGAGACGTCCCGGGTGATGGACGGGTTGTCGCCCTTGCGGGCGATCTTGTCGATCTCGTCGATGTAGATGATGCCGCGCTGGGCCCGATTCAGATCGAAGTCGGCGGCCTGGATGAGGCGCAGCAGGATGTTCTCGACGTCCTCACCGACGTAGCCGGCCTCGGTGAGGCTCGTCGCGTCGGCGATGGAGAACGGCACGTCGAGGATCCGCGCGAGGGTCTGGGCCAGGAGCGTCTTCCCGCAGCCGGTCGGGCCAATGAGGAGAACGTTCGACTTGCCGAGCTCGACGTCGTCCACGCGGTGCCCCGCACCGACGCGCTTGTAGTGGTTGTACACGGCGACGGAGAGGACGCGCTTCGCCTTGTCCTGACCGATGACGTACTGGTCGAGGATCTCGTTGATGCGCCGCGGGCTCGGGACCTTCGATCCGGTCGCGCGAGCCTTCGGCGTCTCCATGAATTCTTCATCGACGATCTCGCGGCACAGCGTGATGCACTCGTCGCAGATGTAGACGCCCTGGCCGGCGATGAGCTTGCGGACCTGATCCTGCGATTTCCCGCAGAAGGAGCAGCGGTAGGGCTTGCCCCCCTTGGCAGCAGTGGTCATTTCGCTAGCGGACCCGCACCGGCTCGCCAATGGCCGTCGGGGCC
>DATCPY010000060.1:0-15364 GCA_036569845.1 Candidatus Limnocylindria bacterium
CCGAGCCTCGCAGCCGCCCTCGGCGGCCAGCGGGTGTCGTCGCATCGGTCGATCATCGCCGACACGCGGTACGCCCGTCCCGGCTTCACCTACTCGGAGGCGATCGCGACCGCGCCGGCGGCGGACGACCATTCCGGCCACGGCGTGACCCTGTCGTCACCCGATGTCAGAAGCGTCCAGACGCTCGAGTCATGGGTCCCCGTCGTGAGCAACGGCACGGTCATCGGCGCCGTCACCGTGTGGCGCGACATCGAGCCGCTCAACATGGCCCTCTGGAACATGCAGGCCGGCATCGGCCTGATCATCGCGGCCGCCGCGGTGCTCCTGTGGCTCGTCCTCCGAGGCGTGTACATGCGATCGTCACGGCAGATCGTGTCGCAGGCGACAGCGCTCCGCGCAGCGCTCGCGGAGAACGAGCGGACGTACGACGCGACGCTCGCCGCGCTCTCCAGCGCGCTCGACGTTCGCGATACCGAGACCGAGGGCCACGCCCGCCGGGTGGTCCGCTACATGGAGCTCATCGCCGAGGGCCTGAACGTGCCGGTCGAGCAGCACGCCACGCTCCGCCGCGGGGCGCTGCTCCACGACATCGGCAAGATCGGGGTTCCCGATCACATCCTGCGCAAGCCGGGCCCGCTCACCGAGAACGAGTGGTACACGATGAAGACCCATCCTGACCTTGGCGCGAAGATCATCGCCAACGTCCCCTTCCTCGAGGAGGTCGCGGTGATCATCCGCGCCCACCACGAGCGCTGGGACGGCAACGGGTATCCCGAGGGTCTGGCCGGCGAGCAGATCCCGCAGGGCGCGCGCATCTTCGCGGTCGCGGACAGCTTCGACGCGATGACGTCCGACCGCCCGTACCGCCGCGGACGCCAGCTCGACGAGGCGCTCGCTGAGATCGAGCGCTGCTCCCACACGCAGTTCGACCCCGAGGTGGTGACGGCCTTCCTCGCCGTGCCGATGCATCGCATCGAGGCGATCCACGCGAATGCGCCGTTCGGCCTGCGCTTGGTCCGCGCCGCGGCGTCCTAGCGGAGCCCGCATCGGCGCTGCGACCCCGGCCCGGGCCGGGGTCAGTGCAGGACGTAGCTCCGATCGCCGATCCACTGGGCGGGCGGAACGTCCAGGAATCCAGCGAGGGCGTTGAGCCGGCCGGCGTAGTCCGACCGCATCCGGGCGAACTCGGCCCACGCGCCATCCGCGTCCGCGACAAGAACGTAGCCGGCCGCCTGGAGCCGAGCCCTCGCATCCTCGAACTCCGTACGTTCGATCATCGGCCCGTCGAGCGGCGCGTCGCGAACGATGAACCGGAAGAACCGCCCGATGTCTTCGACAAGGTGCACGCCGATGCCCCGCGTCGCCGTCGCCTGACCGCGCGGTCCGCCTTGGACGGTCGTGAGCAGGAGCGTTGTCGCGTCAAGGATGGCCCCGATCGCCGAGACCCACGACTCGTGGTCGTGCGTGGACCGGAAGAACATGAGGACCGGATACGCCAGGTGACTCTCGAGCACCTCCGCGGACCAACGCTCCCATTCCTCGAAGATGTGGTCAAGCTCCTCCGCGTCGTCATCGAACGCCGCGCACGTGACGAGCAGCGCGGTCCCGGACGGCGGTGCGCCCGCGCGCGCGTCGAGCGTGACGACCTGCAGCTCGCGCCGCTGGAAGTTCGCGTAGAGCGAGAACAGGTAGGTGATCGTGAGCGCCACGATGCCGAGGCCGACGCCACCGGCAGCGACCGCTACGAGGCGTGACAACGACTGGGTGGGCACGAAGTCGCCGTACCCGATCGTCAGGAGCGAGACGGCGGCCATGTACAGGGCTGCGTCGAAGTCATGCAGCGCAGGCTGGATCTGGTCCGAGAGAGCGAAGAGCAGCAAGCCGAACCCGAGCACGAGAAGGACGATCCAGAGGCCGAGCAGCACCATGACGATCGCGGGGGCGAAGATCCCGAGCCGCTGCTCCCGGCGATCGGGCGTCCGTGACGCGTCGGCATATCGGCGCCAGATCCGCCAGCTCCCGCGCGTCAGGATGCCTGCCGGCCGATACCGTGCCGGCGCCGGCCGCGGCAGGATGACGGTCGTGAAGACGTCGTTCAGCACCCAGACGATCAGCGCCATCCCGGCCAGCGCTTCGACGAGCGGCATCGAAGAAGCCTAGCCGCCGAACGCACCGACGCGGCGCCGGGACGATCCCGAGCGCCGCGTCGCGAGAGAACTAGGGCTTCGGCTTGAGCTGTCCCCGCGCCACACCGCTCGCGTGGACCTGCGAGTGCGCCAGCACGTAATAGCCGGACGGGTTCGCGAGGAGAGCGGTCGCGTTCTCGGGCGTCAGCGCGAGATTGTCCTTCGTGATCGTGGCGCTCCCGCTGCTGAGGGATACCGCGGTGTCCGCCGTGATGCCGGAGTTGATCACGCCGGCGCCGTTCGCTCCCGCGGCGCCGACGTGCGCCAGCAGGGCCACGATGCTCGAGGTCGCAGGGAATCCCTTCAGCGTGATCTCGAGCTTCGCGTTGGCCCCGATGATCTTGCCGGTCGAGTCCTTGGCCGTGAAGATGGTCACGATGGCCGTGCCGCTGCCGCTCGCCTCGGCGTCCGTGATCGGCGGGACGACGGCTGCCGGTGACAGGTCAGCGGTGAAGACGAAGGTATTCGCGGGGGTTGGCACAGGCGTGGGTGCCGCGGTAGTCGCCGCGGCCACGGGCGGCGCCGTGGTCGCTGCGCCGCCTCCGGCACCTCCACAGGCTCCCAGAACGAGGCCGGCGGCGGCGAGCGCCGCGATGACACGCTTCACGGTTCCCTCCACAATCGCTGCTGGATCGCTCGTGGACAGTACGCCCGGGCGACCCATCCGGATGAACCGGGCCGCGTGGAACGGTATTTGCCAAGGGAGAACGACGTGAACGAGCCAGGTGGCCAGAACGAGCTCGCCAAGCGGATCGACGACATGATCCAGCGCCTCATCGAGGCCGACCAGCGCGGGTCGGGGATCGAGCCGATGAAGCTGGCACACGAGCTCGGCGACATCAAGGTGCTTCTTGCCCGCCGGAAGACGGTCCGTCCCCGGCCGGGTGGCGAGGGGCACTGGCGCTGCGAAGCGTGCGGCACGATCACCCACGCGAGCGCCAAGCCGGATCGTTGCCCCGAATGTGACGCGGCGCAGCTCTGGCCGGCGGATCTGGCCCAGCCCAACGTCGAGTCGGGGGCGGGCTGATCCGTTAGCTGGTCTTGCGGGGGTTCAACGCGTCGGTGAGCCCGTCGCCGATGAAGTTGATGGACAGCACCGTCAAGAAGATGCAGAGGCCCGGGAAGATCGCCCAGTGCGGCGCGATGTCGAGGTAGTTCCGGGCGTCGAAGAGGATCCGGCCCCACGTCGGCATGTCGGGCGGGAAGCCGAGCCCGAGGAATGAGAGCGTGGACTCGGTCAGGATCGCGCCGCCGACCCCGATGGTCGCGGCCACGAGCACCGGGCTCAACACGTTCGGCAGGATGTGCCGCACGATGATGCGCCGGTCCTTCGCCCCGATCGAACGCGCTGCCTCGACGAACTCCTTCTGCTTCAGCGACAGGAACGACGCGCGCACGAGGCGCGCGACGGGCATCCAGGTCAGGACGCCGATGACACCCACGATCATCAGGAAGATGCCGAGCTCCGGCCCGAACGCCGCGCGCAGCGAGTCGCGGAACAGATAGATGATCACGAGCAGCAGTGGCAGGATCGGCAGCGACAGGAACAGATCGGTGAGCCGCATCAGCGGGTTGTCCAGCCGGCCGAAGAAGCCGGCGAGCGCGCCGACGGTGGTCCCGAGCGTGATCGCGAGCAGCACCGCGGTGATCCCGACGGCGATGGACACGCGGCCACCGAACATGATGCGCGCGAGCAGATCGCGGCCGAGGTCATCGGTGCCGAGCGGATGCTCCGGCGATGGTCCCTTCAACGACTGGGTGAAGTCGATGACGTCGATCTTCGTGTGGTACACGAGCGGGCCCACGAGCGTGAAGAGGATCAGGAAGACGAGCGCCCCGAGGGCGATCATCGCGACTCGATGGCGGCGGTACTGCCACCAGGCGTCCTTCCACAGGCTGCGCGGAGGACGGGTGATCGTCCCGACCAGCACGTTGCTCTTGGTCATCTCCGCGGCAGGAGCGGCCACTACGAGTACTTGATCCGCGGGTCGAGCACCGCGTACATGATGTCCGCGAGCAGGTTGAACAGCACGACGAGCACCGCGAAGATCAACAGGATCGCCGCGACGACGGGAGTGTCACCGTCACCGATCGAGCGCACCAGCAGCTCGCCGATCCCAGGGACCCGGAAGATCTGCTCCGTCACGATCGCGCCACCGAAGACGGCGGGCACGCCGAGCGCGACCAACGTGACGACGGGGATGAGACTGTTGCGCAGTACGTGGCGCAGGACGACGACCTGCTCCTGGAGGCCCTTCGAGCGAGCCGTCCGCACGTAGTCCAGGGGCAGATGCTCAAGCATCTCCGCGCGCGTGTACCGGGCGATGGTCGCGGTATCGAAGAGCGCGAGCACGGTGATCGGCATGATCGACTGCTTGACCTGATCCAGGAACGACGACAAGTCGTGGATCTGCAGCGTCGAGTCATAGATGAATGGGAACCACCGCAGGTTGATGCTGAACAGGATGATGAGGATGATCCCGGTGAAGAAGGTCGGCACGGAGAAGCCCACGAAAGCGAACGTCGTCGCGATGTGGTCGAACAGCGAGTAGCGCTTCACGGCCGAGATCATCCCGATCGGGATCGCGAGCAGCACCCCGATGATGTACGCGACCCCGACCACCGCGAGGGTGTTCGGGAGGCGCTGCTTGAGCAGGTCGATGACCGGCGAGTGGCTCATGAACGAGAACCCGAAGTTGCCCTGGGCGAGGCTCGTCACCCACTTCACGTAGCGGATGGGCCACGGGTCGTCGAGGCCGAGCGCGGTGCGGATCGTCGCGCGCACTTCCGGCGGCACGCGTGGGTCGGCGCCGAACGCCGAGAGCGGGTCAGTCGGGGCGAGGGCCAGGATCGCGAAGACGACGAAGCTGATGACCGCCACCGTCGGGATGGCGATGAGGAGGCGTCTGAGGATGTACCTGCCCACCTACTCGTACCTCATCCCGGCGGCTCGGGTGACGCGGTGGACCTGGTCCACCGCGTCACCGTGTCCCGCCTTATGCCTGGATTACTTGTACCAGTCCTGGATCGCGTACATCTCGGAGTCCCAACCGGTCGGGACAGCGCCCTTCACGGTCTTGCTGATCGCCGAGGTCACCTGGGTCCGCGTCACGATCGGGATGATCACGACGTTGAGGATCAGGTTGTCGTTCGCCTGCTTGATGAGCGTGGCCCGCTTCGCCGGGTCGGTCTCCTTGCGGAGCTGGTCGATGTAGCCGTCGAAGGTCGGGTCGGAGTAGCGGTTGTAGTTACCGCTCTGCCAGTTGTTGGACTTCTGGGCGATCTGCTTCGTCGTCCAACCGTCGAGGTAGCTCGTCGGGTCCGGGTCCGAGTTGTTGGTGAACATCTCGATGTCGGTCCAGAAGTGATTCGCGCCATCCGGCGAGGTGTTCGTGAAGAACGTCGCCGCTGGGACGGACTTCAGCTCGACGCTGAAGCCGGCCTTTTCCCACGCGGCCTTCTCGATCGCCTGGGTCGCCTGGCGCACCGCGTTGACGGTGGTGCTGAAGACGACCTTCAGCTTCACGCCGCCCTTGGCGCGGATGTTGTCCGAGCCAAGCTTCCAGCCCGCGTCGTCGAGCAGCTTCGCTGCGGCGACCGGGTCGAACTGGCTGCAGAAGGCACTCGTCGCGGTGGATTCGAGCTCCGGGACGCCGGTGATGATGTTGCAGCCCGGCTTGCCGGTGAGGCCGTCGCCGTAGAGCTGCACTGCGACGGTCTTACGGTCCGTCGCCATCGCAAGCGCCTTGCGGACGGTGAGGCCATCGGGCCCGTTGAAGAACGGGTGCTTCGTCGACGGCTCGCCGCGCAGGTCACCTGCCGCGTTCGGGTCCGCGAAGTTGAGCAGGATCCGCTCGACGCTCGAGCCGTACACCGAGAGCATCGCGCCCTTGGTGCTGGCCGCGATCATCGGCTGGAGGATGTTCGCCGCGACCTGGAGGTTCCAAGCGTAGTCGACATCGCCGGTCTGGAAGGCCGCGCGCGCCGAGGACTCGGCGTCGCCGCCACCCTTGAAGTTGACCGTCTTGAAGTACGGCTTGTTCGGGTCGCGGAAGTTGGTGTTCGCCTTGTACTGCACGACGTCGCCGGGCTTGAAGGAGTCGACCACGTACGGACCTGTCCCGATCGGGTTCAGGTTCGCCGCAGCGTCCTTCATCTTCGCGCCGGTGAAGTTGGCCCACTGGGCCTTCTGGAGGATGCCGCAGCACGTGCCGACGCCCCACTGGTAGAAGTTCGGGTTCGGGGCGGCGTACGTGAGAACGACCGTGTTCGCGTCCTTCGCGACAACGGACTTCACGCCCTGGGTGTTCGAGTTCGTCGTCGACGCCGTTGCCGGGTCGGCGATCGCGTTGAACGTGAAGACGACATCGTCGGCCGTCACGGCCGTGCCGTCAGACCACTTGATGCCGGGCTTGATCTTCCACGTGACCGTCGTGAAGTCCGCCGAGACGCCGCCGTTGGCGACGGTCGGGATCTCCGCCGCGATCGCGTTCGCGACGGGCTTCGCGTCCGGGCCCCACGATGCGAGCGGCTCTACGACGAGACGCGACGCGTCGCTGTCCTTGGTGCCGGTCGCCTGGTGCGGGTTCAGGATCGTCGGTGCCTGCCAGTAGAGGATCTTCAGCTCACCGCCGTCACCCCGCTTGAACGCCGCCCCACCCGAGGCCGCCGCCGAGCCTGCGGCCGATGGGGCCGAGCTCGTCGTGGTTGTCCCCGACTGGGCGCATGCGGATGCGAGAATGACCGCGCTGAAGCTGACTGCCAAAGCGGTACGCCAGCGCATGTGCCCCTCCTATATCCGTCCCCGCCAGCGCGTTCGCTGTGGCTACCTACCCTGGTCGGGATCCTCGGACTGTATTAGGAGTAGCACCTGCGGGACAAGGCGGTTCAGGTCAAGTTGGACGGAAGTCGGACAGACCCAAATGAGCGGTCTAGGCCGAGCAGGCCTGTAAGCACGGGTTCTGTCGTGGACGGTCATCTTTCTCGAACGGGAGTTACCTCCCGCCTCTAGCGACCTACCCGGGAGCGGTGCGGGCAGCACCATTGCCCCCTGCGCGGTCTTACACCCGACGAAGCTTGCCCGTTTCACCCGCGTTTCCGCGGTTCGTCACTGTGGCGCTGGTTCTCGCCTCGCGGCGGACGGGAGTTACCCGCCGTCGTGCCCTGTGGTGCCCGGACTTTCCTCAGCGGCTTGCGCCGCCGCGACCATCCAGCCTGCTCGGCCGGATTTGATTTTACAACCCGCGGCGCTAGAGAAGCTCCTCTGCCGCGCGGAGCGCTTCGTCGGTCAGAACCCGGTCCACCTCCGACCCGTAGAGCTCAGCGAGCGGCCGGGCGGGCACGCCGGCGTCGCGGGCCAGCCGGACGATGTCGGTCAGCCCCGACCCGAGCGACGCGTGGCGCCATTCGATCAGGACGACGCCCCGATCGGTCCGGACCGCGTTCGGCCGGCCGAGGGCGCCATGCACGATGACCTCGGGCCAGTCGGCCAGCTCGCCGCGCCGGGCCATCCGCGGCACCCCGAGCGCGACGAGCGCAGGGCCGTCTGCCGCGACCGCGCGCTCGAGTGCGACCTTCGCCCGCACGATCGCCTCGAGATCCTCCGCCGCCGGGGCGTCGATGAGATCCTCGATGAGGAGCCACGGCCATGCGGCCACCGTCGTCGGCGGGATCCCGCGCGCATGGACCACCGGGACGCGGTCGCTCTTGCGCGCCAGATGCGGGAGCAGCTTCACCTCGAGCGAGCTGTGCGGGGGGACGCGCTTCACGACCAGCGTCCGCCGGACGCCGGCCTGGGTGAACGACACGCGATCGATCTCCGCCTCGGTGGTGTCCTGGAGGATCACTTCGCTGACGTCGGTGACGTCGGCGCGGACGCTCCGCGAGATGAAGCTGGTCAGTGGATCGGGCGCGCGCTCGTCAGCCACGCTGGGGGGCCTCGTCGATCGCGCGGTTCACGAGCGCGTCGGCGAGCGTGTTCAGCTCGCGCGGCACATGTTCGATCGTGCGCGTCGGAAAGTTCGCGAGCAGCTCACCGGCGCGCAGCGCGAGCGGCCGGAGCCCAGGGTGCTTGATCTTCCAGAGTCCCTTCATCTGCTGCACCACGAGCAGCGAGTCCATGCGCACGTCGAGCTCGTCGATCCCTCTCCGCAATGCTTCCTCGAGACCGATGATCAGGGCCGTGTACTCGGCGACATTGTTCGTCGCGTGGCCGAGGAATCGCGTCAGCTCCGCGATCACCTGGCCCCGCTCGTCGAGCAGCACGGCGCCAGAGCCCGCGGGCCCCGGATTGCCACGGGCGCCGCCGTCCGCGTAGAGCGTCGCGCGCGTCACGCGAGGAATCCGGCGAGCCGATCGGGGTCGACGTTGCCACCGGAGACGATCGCCACCACGCGCTCCCCCGGCCTCGCCTTCACCGCGCCCGCGAGCAGCGCGCCGACCGCTGCGGCGCCGGCGGGCTCGGCCACGATGCGGGCGCGGGCGACGAGGAACCGCAGTCCGTCGAGGATCACGTCGTCGCCGACCACGATGACGTCATCGACATCCCGCCGGATGATCTCGAGGTTGCGCTCGCCGGCGAACGGCGCGGCCAGACCGTCGGCCACGGTCTGCACCGACTCGAGCCGCACCGAGTGGCCCGCATCCAGCGCCTTGCGCACCGCCGACGCGCCCTCCGGCTCGACGCCGACGACGCGCGTCTTCGGCCGTAGGGCTCTCACCGCGAGCGCCACACCGGAGATGAGGCCACCACCGCCGACCGGCACGACGATCAGATCGACGTCGGGTAGGTCCTCGAGGATCTCGAAGCCGAGGCTCGCGTGTCCCGCGATGACGTCGTCGTCGTCGAACGGATGCAGGAAGTGGAGTCCCTGGGCTTGCAGCTCCTGGACCATCGGCAGGAGCTGCGTCATGTCGGAGGCGAAGCGGATCTCGCCACCGTAGCCCCGGGTGGCCGCGATCTTCGTCTTCGGCGCCGTTTCCGGCATCACGACCGTCACCTTGACGCCTTGGGCGCGACCGGCGTACGCGATGGCCTGCGCAGCGTTGCCGGCGCTCATCGTCACGACGCCCCCGGCGCGCGCATCCGGCGAGAGCCGGGACATCGCGTGGACCGCGCCCCGCACCTTGAACGAGCCGGTGCGCTGGAGGTTCTCGAGCTTGAGGAACGGTTCTGCGCCGATGCGCTCGCCCAGCGAGTGGCTCGTCACGAGCGGCGTCCGGAGGATGTGCCCCGCGATCGCGCTCCGGGCGCGCTGGGCGTCAGCGAGCCCGACGGTCATGTGTGCATCGCCTCCCAGCGCAGTAAGCCGCTCGCTGCGGCTCGCGTCTTCCTGACCGTCGTCGTCCTCACGCCGGAGCAAGCTCCGGCTCTCGTCCTCCTAGGTCCGTGGGCCCGCTTGGATTCGAACCAAGGACCAGCAGATTATGAGTCCGCCGCTCTGGACCACTGAGCTACGGGCCCCAGGAGCCGGCGCGCGCGAGCTTGCTCGCGCGGCGCGGCGACGACGGGCCCGAACGAGCGAAGCGAGCGGGCCCGCGCAGATGGTACTGAGCGCACGATGATGCCGCGATGAGCGTCGCGCGTTGGACGGACCCCCGAACGATCACGGAGGCGCACGCCTGGCTGCGCGAGGCGGTGGAGCGCGCCGGACGGCGGGTCAGCGGAGCGATCGAGCAGCCCCATGTGCGCCCTTGGTCGACCGTATTCCGCGCGCCGACCGACCGCGGCACCGTGTACCTGAAGCTGTGCGGGCCCTCCCAGGCCCACGAGCCGGCCCTCACGACCCTCCTTTCGACCGCCGCGCCGGCATTGGTGCCGGAGATCCTCGGCATCCACCCGCGCGAGCCGTGGATGCTCCTTGCCGACGGCGGCGACAAGCTCCGCGACGTCGTCGGACCATCGGAGCGACTCGACGTCTGGATCGACGTGCTCCCGCAGTACGCGTTGCTGCAGCGCTCCCTGCTCGGCCACGAAGACGCGATCCGCGCGACCGGCACGCCCGACCACACGCTGGCGCGCCTGGTCGCGGACTTCGCCGTCGTGCTCGATGACGAGCAGGTGCTCGCTCCTTCAGCGGCGACCTTCGACGGCGCAGCCAGGCAGCGGCTGCTCGCGTTGCTCCCGGCGATCGAAGCCAGCGCCACGGAGCTCGCCTCCTCAGGGATCGGGCCGACGATCCAGCACGATGACCTGCACGACGCCAACGTCCTCCTGCGAGGCGGCCGGGCCGTCGTGTTCGACTGGGGCGACGCGAGCCTCACCCACCCCTTCCTATCGCTCGGCGTGGCCCTCGAAGCGAGCGCCGACCGCGCTGGGATCGCGACGGACCATCCGTCGATCACACGGTTGCGCGATGCCTACCTCGAGCCGTGGAGCGCGTCACTACCTCGACCCGAGCTCACCCAGGCTGCCGCGCTCGGGTCCAGGCTTTCGACCCTCACGCGCGCGCTCTCGTGGCATCGAGTGGTGACATTGAATGACGGCGCGATGAACGCGGAGCCCGAAATGGTCGGCCGGTACCTGTCGCAGGTCTTGGAGGCCTTCGATCACGACGCATGATCGCTGGCCGTTACCCATGTCACCACCTATGCTGAATCCGCGCGCCGCTTCCACGCGCACGTAGAAGAGCGACGGAGTGGGCGTTTGGGCAAGGTCATCGCGCTCGCGAACCAGAAGGGCGGCGTCGGGAAGACCACCTGCGCCATCAATCTCGGCGGAGCGCTCGCTCAAATGGGTAACACGGTCCTCTGCATCGACCTCGACCCCCAAGCAAACCTCACCGTCGGCCTCGGCGTGGACCTCGGATCCGTCGAGCGCGGCATGGCGAACGTCCTCATCGAGCCGGAGACGAGCCTCGCGTCGATCATCCTCCACACGACGACGAAGCACCTGGACGTCGCCCCCACGAACATCGAGCTCTCCGCCGCCGAGGTCGAGCTCTTCAGCGCGATCGGCCGCGAGATGGCGCTGCGCGACAAGCTCACCAAGGAGATCGTCGAGCGCTACGACTACATCCTCATCGATTGCCCGCCGACCCTCGGGCTCCTGACGCTCAACGCGCTCGTCGGCTCGAACGGCGTGATCATCCCGGTGCAGACGCAGTACTACGCGCTCAAGGGCGTCGCCGCGCTGCTGAAGATCATCAAGACGGTGCAGGCGCGGTTGAACCCGAAGCTCAAGGTGCTCGGGATGCTGCCGACGTTCTACGACAGCCGCACGATCCTCGGGCGCGACATGCTCGATTCGTTGCGCGAGCTCGGCGATCACCAGGTGTTCAAGACCGTCATCCGTCAATCGGTGAAGGTCGGCGAGGCGCCGACCGCCGGCGTCCCGATCACGGTCTACGACCCGAAGTCAGACGCGGCGAAGGCCTTCATGGATCTCGCGAAGGAGGTGGCAAGTGCTTACTAAGAGCGGCAAGTCGTTTCGCGAGGCCGGGACCAGGATCTTCCAGCAGGAGCGCGAGGCTCAGCACGGGATCGTGAGCCTGCTCGCTTCGAAGGGCCCGAACTCCATCAAGGAGCTTCCGGTCGGAAAGGTCGTGCCGAACCCGGAGCAGCCGCGCATGACCTTCCACGAAGAGACGCTCCAGGAGCTCGCTGCCTCGATCCGCGAGCACGGCGTCCTCCAGCCGATCCTGGTCCGCCCCGCAGGCGACGACTACCAGATCATCGCCGGCGAGCGCCGCTGGCGCGCGTCGAAGCTCGCGGGCAAGGAAACGGTCCCCGCCATCATCGAGCGGTTCGACGACGCGACCGCGCTCGAGATCGCGCTCATCGAGAACCTGCAGCGCGAGGATCTGTCGCCGCTCGACGAGGCGATCATCTACAAGAAGATGACCGACGAGCTCGGCTACTCGATCCGCAATCTCGCGGTCAAGCTCGGCAAGGACAAGGGCTACGTCGAGAACCGCCTGCGTCTCGCGAGCGCTCCGGACGATGTCCGCGAGATGGTCGCGGCGCGCTACGACACGCTCTCGGCGGCGTACGAGCTGATGAAGGTCGAGGACAAGCGCCGGCGCAAGGCGCTCGCGAAACAGGTCGTCGCCGGCAAGCTCACCCTCATCCGGCTACGCGACAAGGTCGAGCGGGTCCTCAACCCCGATCAGACGGGAGCGAGGGCCGTCCCCGCCATCCCGCCGCTCCGCGACGACACGCTCATCACCGCGACGCGCAAGCTGAACGAGGCGCTCCAGGAGCTCGCCCGCGCGGTCGGCGACGAGGACAGCTCCAACATCGCGGAGCAGGACCGCACGAACCTCGCGAAGTTCCTGACGATCAGCCGTGCGCGCATGGACAACCTCGTGGCGCGGCTGCGCTCGCGGTGACCGGAATGGCCGACCGCCGCGGCATCTCGTTCCGCGACTCGGCGATCACCTTCGGTTTCATGACCGCGGTCGTCGCGGTGCTGACGGTCGGGCTGCTCGTGCTGCTCGACCCGCGGTCGCAGGCGTTCTGGGGCACGAAGTTCAGCGACCTGGGGACGATGGTGCGCGTGCTCGTGAACAGCCTGCCCTGGGTGCGCTAGCGGGACGCGCCTGCGCGTACGGTCGGGCCCGGCTGCGCCAGCCCCGACCGAGCCCCATTCAAGGGGATCGGTTGCTCGACGACCCGCCGCTGCACCGGGATGTCCCGCATGATGGCGAGACCGGTGGCGACGAGGCCGAGGCCCGAGAACAGCAGAAGCGCGGCGTCACTTCCCAAGAATGCATTGAGCTCCATCTTCGCGCCTCCTTTCTGCCTTCGGATCGAACGTCAGTCGACAGTGGAATACGCATCCGGAGTGCCATCGGCGGCCGAGCGGGGCGCCGCTCGTCAACAGTTCGGTAACGGCTCAGACCTTTGCGGGTAACTTCTTCGCCTTCACCTGCGCGACGCGTCTGCCGTCCACTGCGGTGACGGTGAAGCGGTAGCCCTCGACATCGACCGAGTCCCCCACCTGCGCCAGACGCCCGAGACGACCGAAGATCATCCCGCCGACGGTGTCGTACGGCTCGTCGGACAGCTCGAGCCCCAGGCGCTCCCGGATGTCCGGCAGGGTCATCAGGCCGTTGATCAGGAACAGGCCGCCTTCCTCGCGAAGCATCGGGGTCTCCCGGTCGAACTCGTCGTGGACCTCGCCGACGAGCTCCTCGATGACGTCCTCCAGCGTGACGAGGCCGGCCGTGCCACCGAACTCGTCGATGACGATCGCCAGCTGCACCCGTTCACGCCGGAACTGCGCCAGCGCCCGGTCGAGATGGGAGGTCTCAGGGAGGTACAGCGGCTTGCGCATGATGTCGCGGATCGGCTTGTCGGACGCCGCACCGACAAGGTCCTTCACGTGGACGACCCCGACGATGTGGTCCAGATCGTCCCGGTAGACGGGAAGCCTGGTGAATGGGCTCTGCCGCAGCAGCTGGACGACGCCGGACACCGTCGTGTCGTCCGGAACGGCGACGATCTCGGTGCGCGGGACCATGACCTGGCGCACGAGGGTCTCGGCGAAGTCCAGCGCGTTCCCGACGAGGATCCGCTCCGACTCCTGGAGGATCCCGTTCTTCGTCGACGCCGCGACGAGCATTCGCAGCTCCTCCGCGCTGTGCGCTTGGGCCTCCGCGCCGGGCCGCACCCCGAAGATCCGGAGCACCGCGAGCGCGCTGCCGTTGATGACGTAGATGAACGGCCGCATGAATGAGTGGAAGAGATCGAGGGGATACGCCGTCCAGAGCGCGAGGGGAAGCGCGCGCTCGAGTGCCAGGTACTTCGGCGCGAGCTCGGCGATGACGACCGTCACGTACGTCACGACAGCGAACGCGACGAGGAAGCTGAGGACCGAGACGACCACGGGGCTCACTGCGCCGAGCGGCTCGAACAGCGGATCGAGGATGCGGGCGACGACCGGCTCGCCGACGAGGCCGAGCCCGAGAGCGGCGAGCGTGACGCCGAGCTGGATCGCGGAGATGTAGGAGTCGAGTGACAGGAGGATCCGCATCGCCTTTCGTGCCCGCGCGCTGCCGGCCTCGATGAGCTCCTGCAGCTGCGTGCCACGGACGCGCACGAACGCGTACTCGGCCGCGACGAAGAACGCGTTCACGAGAAGGAGGAGGACGAAGATGACGAGGGCAAAGCCCGTCGCGCTCGGGTCCATCCGCACGGATTCTCGCACGTACCATTGCGATCGATGAATGTGCGCGTGCGCCTCTTCGCGTCGGCACGCGAAGCCGCCGGGGTCGGGCATCTCCTGGTCGATCTGCCCAATGGCCACGCGGTCCGCGACGCGATCGCCGCGGTCACCGCGCTGCATCCGCTGGTGGGCGAGATCCGCCAGATGATCGTCGCGAAGAACCGCGAGTACGTGGGCCTGGACGAGCCGCTTGCGGACGGCGATGAGCTCGCGCTCATCCCGCCGGTCTCCGGCGGCGCGATCTCGAGCGCCGAGCGCGTCGTCGTCAGCGCCACACGGCTCTCGATCGACGCCGCCATCGACGCCGTGCGCGGGCCGGATGCCGGCGGCATCGTCGTGTTCCTCGGGACCGTGCGCAACGCGAGTCGCGGCAAGCGCGTCCGGCACCTCGAGTACGAGGCCTACGCCGAGATGGCCGAGGCGAAGATGCGCGAGATCGCTAGGGCGCTCGAGACGGCGCACGCGGTCCGGCTGGCGCTGCACCATCGGGTCGGCGACCTGCAGATCGGAGAGATCGCGGTGGTCGTCGCCGCCGCGGCCCCGCATCGCGACGCGGCGTTCACAGCGGCTCGTGCCGCGATCGACGAGCTCAAGCGGGTCGTCCCGATCTGGAAGAAGGAGTACACGGACGACGGCGCGGTGTGGATCGAGGACCACGCCTGAACCGATCGCGCTGCTGGATGCTCGTCACGACGTCTGACAACTACGCCCGGACCCGCGCTCGCCGCTTCACGGTGCAGGGCGTGAAGACGCGTCATCGCCGCAAGGCGGAGCGCATCGCGGCGGGTGACCGGATGTGCTGGTACCTCGTCGGCCCGAAGGGTGGGTTCGTCGCGACCGCGACGGTCCGATCTCCCGTGTTCGAGGGCCGCGCGCCGATCTGGGTATCGAGCTCGACCGGCCGACCGGATGCGTACCCGTGGCGGTTCAGGATCGCCCGCGACATCGTGCGTGATGCGGACGCCGCGATCCCCGCGATCTCACTCGTGGATCGGCTCGCGTTCACCCGCCG
>DATCPY010000061.1:0-1829 GCA_036569845.1 Candidatus Limnocylindria bacterium
CCTGCCGAAGCGCGTGTTCGAGTCCGAGCCCGAGTACGTCGCGCAGCTGCGCGAGACGGGCGACCTCGTCGCGGCCGCCGCGGACCTCGGTCCGAGCGACTGGACATGGGCCTACCAGAGCGCCGGCCACACCCAGGAGGAGTGGCTCCGACCCGATCTCAAGGAGCTCTTTCCCGATCTCGCCGCGGCGGGGCATCGCGACGTGCTCGTGGCGCCGGTGCAGTTCCTCGCCGATCACCTCGAGGTGCTGTACGACCTCGACATCGCCGCCGCGGCCGAGGCCAAGGCGGCCGGGCTCCGGTACCACCGTGTCCCCATGCCGAACTGCGATGCGGCGTTCATCGATGCGCTCGCGACGATCGCTCGCGCCGCGGCGGCGGAGCTCAGCCCCGCCGGTTAGAGAACTCCACCGTCCAGCGCCACTCGCTCCCGTCTTTCGCGTTCCACCAGCTCTTCAGGATGCCGGCCTCGCCGCCGGGAAGGATGACGACCGCGCCGAGGTCCGCGTCGGTCGGCCAGCGATCCTCGCGCACGATCTGCGTCCCGCGCCACTCGAGCCGAGTCATCGGGAGTGGTGGCCCTTGCCGGCGGAGGGGCTCGCCGCGCGCGAGCACGCGATCGTCGCCTTCGCGCACGGTGACCGCGAGGACGGGCGGCGCCGCGTGGAGCCACACGACCTCGGTCGGATCGATGCGCGCTCGAGCGATCTGGAGGCCGCTCGCGGCAGCCTCCGGGTAGTAGAGCTCCCACGTCTGCAGCGTCGTGACTTCCATCAGCTCGCCTCCTTACGGACGCGGCGGCTCGTAGGCCCGCCAGGCGTCGAGACCATACGCCGCCGAGGGCCACGCGATCTCCTCCAACGGCGGAAGTTCCGCCTTCGGGAAGAACCGCGCCTCCGACGCCTCGTCGGGCGCGACCTGCAGCGTGCCGCCGGTGATGTGCGCGCGGTAGATCACGACGAGGATCGGGAACCCCGGCCGCATCCACGTCACGAGGAGCCCGTCGAGCGCGACGTCGAAGCCTGATTCCTCCTTCGTCTCGCGGATCGCGGCCTGCTCCGTGGTCTCGTCGTTCTCGACGAGGCCACCCGGCAGGGCCCAGTGGCCATCGCGGGGCCCGTAGTTCAGCCGTACGAGCAGGACCGCGCCATCACGCTCGACGATGGTGTTCGAGCCGATCTGCACGTGCATGAAATCGGCGAAGCCGCAGACCGAGCAGGTCGGCCGGTCACGGCCGTCGATGCGCGTGAGGACGAGCTTCGTGCCGTCGCGAGGACAGAACGCGAACGTGCTCGCCGCCACTCAGGCTTTCGCCAGACGGTCCTTCAGATAGTCGATCGACGCCACCGGCGACGGGTCCGCGCCATTGAGCAGCGCGACGTAGAAGGACACGTAGTCGGTGAAGTAGGTCAGCTGGAGAACCTCGGACAGCATGGAGCTGCCGGGCATCTCGAGCGTGCGGTTCGGGATCTGTGACCGGTCGAGCAGCTCCTTGGTCACATCGAATCGCACCTTGTGACGCGGGTTGTCGCGATCGCTGCGCAGCAGCAGGACGACCTGGGCCTCGCGCGCGATCGGCGGGTGCGGGAACCCCACGACGGCATTGTGGTTGAGCTCGCTCATGACGTCGTAGTGCGCCCAGTTCTTCGCGTTCTCGTTCCATTGATCCTTGACCCGGCGGGCCATGACGCCCATCACGCCGGCGCCGAAGATCACCGGGATCTTGCCGACCAGCTCGATCGCCATCTTCTTCGCGTCGTTCGTGCGGGCGCCCTCGTGGACGCGCTCCTCGAGCTTGGCGACGTCCGCGAGCGCCTCGTCGATCTCCTT
>DATCPY010000062.1:0-8745 GCA_036569845.1 Candidatus Limnocylindria bacterium
CGCATCGACCGCCCCGCGCCGCCGCGGCTCTATCGCGACGGCCGGCTCACCGACCTCGACCGCTCACC
The DNA here is from genome assembly GCA_036569845.1 of Candidatus Limnocylindria bacterium. Lineage (GTDB taxonomy): Bacteria > Chloroflexota > Limnocylindria > P2-11E > P2-11E > UBA4735. Next base: position 69 of record DATCPY010000062.1, read on the forward strand.
GCCGCCCGAGCGCGCGATCTCGCTCATCGTCGACGGCGAGGAGCTCGCGACGATCGCCTGCTCGCCGGTGCGGGTCATCGCGCTCGCCCTCGGCTTCCTCAAGCTCGAGGACATCATCCAGCGCGCGGAGGACGTCGCGCTGATGGAGGTCTGCGACGAGGAGACCGTAGTGAAGGTCCGCCTCGCGCCGACCGCGCGCGCCGTCCCGCATGATCGCAAGCGCATCCTCACCTCGGGCTGCGGCCGCGGGGTCACCTTCTCGCTCGACGTCGTGCCGGTCGGGAACGGGATGACCGTGAAGCCCGAGCAGCTGATGGCCTGGATGGAGGAGCTCCTCGACAAGGCCGCGGGCTACAAGGAGCACGGTGGCACGCATACCGCGGGCCTGTTCGGGCCGGGCGGCCTCGAGCTGCTGGTCGAGGACATCGGTCGCCACAACACCGTGGACCGGATCGCGGGCGAGGCGCTCCTGGCCGATCTCGACACGACCGGCAAGGCGATCCTCACCTCGGGACGGATCTCGAGCGAGATGCTGGTGAAGGCCTCACGGCTCGGCTGCGGCGTCGTCGCCTCACGCACCAGCCCGACGGAGCTCGCGGTGTCGCTCGCGATAGAGGCGAACGTCGCGCTCTGCGGCTACGTGCGCCGCGACCAGCTGCGGATCTTCCACGACGCGGGGCGCCTCGCGCTCTAGGCGCCCGCCGGCGCTCCGAGCCTGGCGATCATCTCCGCGTGCTCCCGCTCGTGCGGGCCCAGCCACGAGATCGCGCTCTTCTTCGGGTCCCAGGTGTCAGCGCCGAACGGTCCAGCGCCCTCGGGCCAGCCCTCGAGCTCGCGCAGCAGCGCGCTCCGGCTCGCCTTGAGCTCCGCGACCACGTCCGCGAACGGCCGCGCGCGCCGCGGACCGACGTTGCGCTCGTTCCAGGCATCGAAGCCCGGAGCGCTCCACGGCCACGTCGGCTTCTGGCCGGCGCGGATCTCAGCGAGGGCGTTGCGGATCGCCAGGTCATAGCCGACGAGGTGGGAGAGTACGTCCTTCGCGGTCCAGTCCATTCCGGGCACCTTCGCATCCGCCAAGGTGCGGGCATCGAGATGGGCGAGGATCTCCCGCAGCTCCGCGCGGGCGGACCGGACGTCGGCGAGGAAAGCGGCTTTGCTCACGCCCTCACTAGGCCTGCGCGGGTCGGCGGGTTCAGCTCAGGTGAGCGCGGTCTGGAGCTTCGCGAGGTACGCGTCGATGCCGCGGGTTTGGCCGGTCAGGCGCATGACGGTGCGGAACAGGGGGTTGAACACCTCGCCGCGCTCGGTGATGGTCAACGTCGAGGCGTCGTGCCCCTCGGGCGCGATCTCGAAGGTCCAGGTGCCGCCGAAGGCCTTCTCCCCGACGATCTTCCTCACCAAGAGGCGCGGCGCGTCCTGCTCGACGACCTCGGTCTTCGTGTCGCCACCCCAGCCCTTCGTCGCGATCGGATCGTTGATCAGCCCCCACACGATCTCGGGCCGCGCCGGCATCCGCCGCGAGCGGCTGGCGACGTGCGCGGCCGGGAGTGACGCCCCGAAGCCGAACGCGCCGAGAACGAGCATCGCCAGCACCGCCAGGGGATAGACGATGCCGCCCACCGCCCTGAGCCTACCTCGTCATCGCGTCCGAGAGAGAGCGCGTCGGCGATCGGCGGTACCCAGGTACCGGTCCGGCGTCCCATCGTCCGACGTACCCGCCCAAGCGCAGCCTCGCCGTCGACAGGAGGTGCAGCGTGTTTGGGCGATCAAGATTCGCGCGTGGCGAACACGGTCTTGCGACGGTCGAGTACATCATCGGTGCGGCCGTCGTGCTCGGGACGCTCGTCGTCGGGGTCCAGGCCTGGAACAACGGTCTCGTCGCCCGGCTGCAGGCGCTCGTGACGCAGATGGGCACGGTCCATTAGCCGATGCATCGCGATGAGGCCGGCCTGGCGACGCTCGAGGCGACGTTGATGATCACCATCCTCATTCCCTTGCTGTTCGCGGTGATCGAATTCGGCGATGTGTTTCAGCGCTGGCTTGCGCAGGAGAGCGCCACGGTGCAGGTCGCGCGATACGCGGCCGAGCTCGGCGGCGACGCTCCCGAGGTCCACGCGCTGCTCGAGGAATCGCTGCGTCAGTCGGGCATCGATCCGTCACGCGCCACGCTCGAAGTGACGCCTGCGCGCGTCGGCTGGCGCGAGCAGCTGACCGTCACGGTCCGTACGACCGCAGTGGTCGCGATCCCGTTCCTCTTCGCGACAGCCATTCCTCTGCGGACCACTGCGGTCGTCCGCGGGGAGCTCGCCCGATGAGCGCGGTCATGACGATCGTGGCGCTGCCGTTGCTCATCTTCGTCCTGACGACCACATTGGAGATCGGAAGCCTGCGCGTGGTCGCCGCGCGGGCGCGATCCGCTGCCGATCTCGCCGCGCTCGTCGCGGTCAACGACCAGGACGACGTCGAGCTGGCCCGGACCGGGCGCCTGGTCCCAGCGGCGGACGCGGCAGAGGTCGCGCGCGCCGTCTTCGCCGCGAACCTAGAGCCCATCGCATCGATGCTGGCGATGACGCCGGCGACCATCGCCGGCAGCGCGGTGGTCAGGGTCGACGTGACCCCGCCGACCGTCCACCTGAGCGCGACCGTGCCGGTGCGGACGCCGGTGTTCGGTGCGCTGTTCTCCCACCCGATCACCGATGTCGCTGTGGCGGCGAGTGGAGGCGCGCGATGAAGCGTTTGATCCTGGTGACGACGGTCGCCGTGTCACTCCTGGCGAGCCGACCTGCGCTTGGCTGGGATCCGTTCGGCGACGGATCGGATAGCGGCTGGCCCGTTTCGTCCTGGACGCCGGAGCCGGCGCCGGTCGCTCCGCCGCTGGGGATCTACCTCGTGACCGAGACCTACGCCAGCGATTCGGTGACGCGGGCCGGAGCCATGACGACATACTCGACGGAGACGGTCCACGAGATCACCGGCTCGTACGCGCGGGTGCTCGAGAGCGTTGCGACCGGCGGGTCGAGCTCGTACGACGGCGCCGCCTTCAACGGGCGCGCCGCGCTCACCGATGGGCGAGCGGTCGCCGGCACCTACTACGAGAACTACGTCCGCACGGACGGCGGCTTCATTCCCGTCAGCGTCGTGTTCTTCCAGGACGACAGCGAGATCGCCCGCGCCTCTCGCGGGGCGCTGCAGCTCCCGGTCGCGCCGCCGGCTGCGGCGCCGGTGACGCTGGTGATACCCCAGGTGATCCCGTTGCCCTCGCCCGGCGGCTCCGTCACGCCGGTGATCGATCGCCCCGATCCGGTGCCCGCCGCGCCGGTCCGCGCGGCCACACCCGCGTCCACCCTGCTCGCGGATCGCTCCATCGAAGTGCTGCGTGGCCGGAGGGTGACGCTCTCCTTCGGGGGCCAGGACGTCCGAGCGTGGCGTTACCTCTCCGGCGAAGCCCTATCGATGGGCGCGCTCGCCGGCACCGCGCTCGAGCCGTTCGTCGCGCGCTGGGACCGGCTCGCGCCGAATGCGGCCTGGATCGTCCGGTTCGTCGTCGACTACGCGGATGGCACGAGCCACGAGCTCGTCGTGCGCGTCGCGGTCCGTTCGCCCGGGCTGGTCGAGTGATCGGCCAGCGGGCGCTGCTCGCGATCGCGCTCCTCTGTGGCGCGATCGCCGGCACGATCTACTACGCCAGCGTTCAGCGCGTCCCGGTCCTCATCGCCGCGCGGAGCCTCGACGCCGACAAGACCATCGCGTCCGACGATCTGACCGTCGTGGAGCTGCCGCCCGACGCCGTCCCGGCCGGCGCCCTCCACACACCGGAGGACGCGATCGGTCGAGTACCGCGGGCGCCCCTGTGGCCCGGGCAGATCCTCCTTGCACCCGCGCTCGCCAACGCCGCCGCAGCGTTCCATAGCGGCCTCGTCCCGCCGGCCGGTCAGCGCGCCGTAGCCGTGCCGGTCACGCCGTCGCAGGCGATGGGCGGCGCGATCGTCGCCGGTGCCCACGTAGACGTGATCGCCGTGCCGGTCGTCGGCCGAGCCCCGGCCGGCCGGGTCACCGAGATCGTCGCGGCCAACGTGACGGTCCTCGACGTCCGCGGCGAGAATGGCGGCCCGTTCATGCCGGCGAGCGCGAGTCGCGGCGCGGTCTCGATCGACCGACTTGGCAGCGTGGTGGTCGCGCTCCCGCCCGCGGACGAGCTGCGGGTCGCCGATCGCATCGCGACGAGCACATTCGTGCTCGTGTTCATCCCGACCCACGAATGACGAGCCTCTCCCTCGAGCTCGCAGCGCACGAGCCGTTCGATCTCGCATTCGATGCCCCGCGATTCGTGCTATGGCGGCGCGGCTCGGCCGTGACGTTGAGCCTCGACGACGGCGATGTCACGCGCGTACGGCGCGCCCTCGCGTTCCGCGGCGTGCGCGCATCGATCGTGAACGAGCAGGTCCCGGTGCCGCCGAGCCTCCACCGTGCGGTCGGCACTGCCCTCGTCCCGGCCCGACTGCAGCCATCGGATCTGGATCTCATCGAGGTGCGCGTCGTCCCGCTGAGCGAAGCCACGGCGCGATGCCTGCGCCGTCCGATCAGGGGGTGGCCCCTGCGCGGCCGAGCGCGGCGGCGGTGCGCCGCGCTGCTGGGCGGTACCGAGGCGTTGCTCGAGATCCGGCGAACGGCATGGTGTGCGCGCGCGACGCTGCTCGCGAACCGGCACGCGCTGCGGCCCGCCGTCTTCGACGGATCCGCGACCGCACGCCCGATGCGTGTCTACGCCTCTGAGCGGCGGCTCACGCGATGGATCGAAGGATGAGCTGGCGCGCATGGCTCGACGCTTCGCCGGTGTCGCAGATCGTGCTCGCGTTGATGCGCGATGCGACCGGGCGCGACGCGCCGCTCGAGCCCCTCACGCCGGCGCGTCCCGCCGCGCTCTCGGCGGAGAGAGGCCTCGCATTCTGGTCATTGATCGCCGGCGCGGGCGCATCGACGGTCGCGGCGCTCGTCGCGCACCGTTCGGCGGCCGCCGGGCAGCCGCCCGTGCTCGTCGATCTCGATCGCCGGGTGCCGACACTGGCCCTGCGGGCACGATGCGCTGGGGCGACCATCGCCGATGCGCTCGTTCGGCCGGGCTCAGAGGCGGGGCTCCTGTCTCGGTGGGGTGACGTCCCGTTCCTACCGGGAACCCCCGAGCTCTACCGATCCTTCGACGGTCCGCGCATCGCGGAGCTCGTGGGCCGACTGCACCGGGACCGCGCGGTGGTGGTCGATCTCGGTTGCGGAGCCGAGGCGCTCGATCCGGACGTGCTGGCGGGCCTGGACCGGCTCTGCGTGGTCATCGGCCCGTCCGTCGCGCAGCTGCAATCCGCGTTCTGCGCCGTGCCGCTGCTCGAAGGATCGGGCGTCCGCATCGGTCTCGTCGTCGTCGGCGCGGAGCCGGCGGACGCCGCACACATCGCGGCGCGGTTGCCATGGCAATTGCAGGCAGCCATCCCGCGTGACCCATTCCTCGCCAACGACGAGTTCGCGACCCGCGCTCCGACCATCCGCGCGATCGATGCCCTCATCCGGGGGCTCGGGTGATCGACGCCGCGCTCGTCGCGCGCGTGCGGCACGAGGTCGCAGCGGGGCTGGATCCCGCGACGCTCCTCGCGCTGTATGCGGACCCGGCGCGCAGGCGTCTCATCCGCGAGCGGGTCCGGAGCGCGGCGGGCGCGCGGCTCTCGGAGGGCGAGCTCGAGCGGCTCTGCGCCGACCTGTTCGGATTCGGTTGCCTGCAGCCGTTGCTGGACGACCCGCAGGTGACCGACGTGCTCGTCAACGCGGCCGATCGGATCTTCGTCGAGCGCGACGGCCGGCTGGAACGCGTGGCAGCCGCGTTCCGCGACACGGCGGAGCTGTCGGATCTCGTCTATCGGATCGCGGCGAGCGTTGGCCGCGAGCTCACGATCGAGCATCCCTTCGTCGATGCGCGGATGCGCGACGGGTCGCGAGCAAACGCAGTTATCGAGCCGGTGGGCGGACCGTGCCTGTCGATCCGGAAGTTCCGCCCGCTGTCGATGCCGCTCGCGGGTCCGGCGTCGTGGGTCGCCGCCGGGGCCTTGAGCGGCGAGGCCGCGGCAATGCTCGTCGACGGAGTGCGCCGCCGGCGAAATGTGCTGGTCAGCGGAGCGACCGGCTCGGGCAAGAGCACGCTGTTGCGATCGCTCGCGGCAGCGATCCCTTCCGACGAGCGCATCGTGGTCATCGAGGACACGAACGAGCTCGTGCTGCCACATCACCACGCGGTCCACCTGGAATGCGTGCCCTCTCGCGACGGTGGTGTCGGGGTCGCCGATCTCGTAGTGAACGCGCTTCGGATGCGCCCGGACCGGATCATCGTCGGGGAGGTCCGCTCGCCGCGCGACGCCTCGGCGTTGCTCGAAGCGTTGAGCACCGGCCACGCCGGCTCGCTCACCACATTGCACGCCGGCTCGGCGCGTGATGCGCTCGGTCGCCTCGAGCTTCTGTTGGCGCGCGCGGGCGAGCTGTCCTCGGCGGCGATCACTAGACACGTCGCGCGCGCGCTCGATGTCATCGTGCATCTCGAGCGTCGTCCGGACGGTCGTCGGGTCGTGCGCGAGATCGCGCGGGTCGAAGACGAGGTGGCGACGATCGTCTGGAGCCACGACCGGTGACGCCGGCACAGGTCGGAGCGCTGGCCATCGGCGCGATGTTCCTCGCCCTCGGGATGCTGCCGCTCGCGGGTCGCTGGATCCTGAGGCTCGGTCCGCATCCCGACGCGCTCGCCCTGCGCGACGCCGGCTGGCCACATGGGATCGGTCGCTGGGAGGGCTTGCGCGCGCTGGTCGCGGTCGCGGGCGTCATCCTCGGATCCGCGTTCGGGATCTCCCCGCTGGCCGGAGCCACGCTCGGGCTGCTGCCGTCGCTGGCGGTGCGCGTGCGGGCCCAAGCGGCACGCGATCGCGCTCGCGCGTCGCTGGTGCAGCTGCTGCTCGCGGCTCACGCGCTGCTGCGCTCGGGCATCGCCCTTCCCGAAGCCCTGCGTCGCGCGGCGACCGCCTGCGAAGACCCCCTCGCGCGCCGGCCATTCGAGGTCGCGATCGAGCGGTTCGACCTCGGGGAAGCGCTCGACGATGCGATCCGCGGCGCAGTCGCCACGAGCACGGACCGGCGCCTCGTCGCGACCTTCCAGACCCTCGCATTGGGCGTGACCGAACGGCTTCCGATCGAACGAGCAGCGGCCCTGCTCGAGGCGATGACCGAGCGCGCGGTCCACGACCAGCGCATCGACGCCGAAGTGCGGGCCCGGACGGCGGGCGTGCGCGTCCAGAGCTACCTCCTGGCCGCGGTCGTTCCGGGATTGGCGCTCTATCTCGTCGCGACCATGCCCGGACTTGCCGCGACGCTCGGTACGACGCTCGGGAGGACCGTTCTGGTCCCCGGTGCCGGACTGCTGGAGATCGCGGGCATCGTGGTCAGCCGTCGGATCGTCCGCGGCATCTCGCGGTGACGAGCCTCGGCGCGGCCTGCGTGCTGGTGGCAACGATCGCGCTGGTCCTCGGTGCCCACGGACGATCGGGGGTGGAACGGCGGCTCGCGTTGATCCTGCCGGTGGCCCCGCGCGCGCCGCGATGGCGGCCGGTCGACGACCGAGATCTCCGCCAGGCGGCGCTTCTGCGCACGCAGACCGAGGTCATCGCGGCGAAGTGTCTGGGGATCCTTGTCGGCGCGACGATCGGTGGCCTCGCCGGCATGCTTGGGCTCGCGGCGGTGCTTGCCTACGCGGGATCGGTCGCGCCATCGTTCGCGATCGAGCGACGGGCCCGCGCGCGACGTCGCGAGGCGGAGCGTTCGCTCGGCCCGTTCCTCGAGCGGATCGAGGCGCTCGCGGCATCCGGTCGGCCGATCGAGACCGCGATCGTGGCACTCGCGCGCGTTCCGACCGCGTCGGCGCTGCTCGACGGCGCGCTCCGGCGGGCAGTGGATGGGTATTCGCTGGGTGCCCCGCTATTCCCAGCCCTCACCGCCGCGGCAGCCGCGGAAGGCATCACCGGGCTCCGGGCGTTGGGAGCTGCGCTGGAGCGGTCGCGCGGTCTCGGTCATGCCTCGATCGCCGTGATCCGTGACGCCCGCGATGCGGCACGCGCCGCGGAACGGGCCGCGTCCATCGAGGCCGTCGCCAAGGTCGAGGGCAAGCTGATGCTGACCCTGGTGCTCTGTTACTTGCCCGCGCTCATGCTCCTCGTGGTGATTCCGCTGTTCCTGACGCTGCTGGACGGGCTCTTCGGCTGATCGTCCCTCTCGTACACTCCTGGTGAGATACCGCGCGCCGAGCGCGCACGAGGAAGTGATCATGCCGTTCAACCTTGGGGGACCGGAGCTCGTCTTCGTCCTCGTCATCGTGCTCATCGTCTTCGGGGCGGGGAAGCTCCCGACCGTGTTCGGCCAGCTTGGCAAGGGCGTCCGCACCTTCCGAGACGAGTCGGAGAAGAAGGACACCGCGCCGCTCGCCTCGACCGCGACCGGGACCGCCACGGCCGCGGGCACCGGCAAGTTCTGCTCGAGCTGCGGGAAGTCGAACAGCGACGGCGCGAAGTTCTGCGCGAGCTGCGGGACACCGCTCGCCGCCTAGCGCGGCCCGCGTGAAGGCTCCCCGCATCGCGTTCGTCGGCCGCCACAACAGCGG
>DATCPY010000063.1:0-8963 GCA_036569845.1 Candidatus Limnocylindria bacterium
GGAGATGGACCCGAAGATCAGCGCCCTCGGCCTCGTCGTCCCGAACAAGCTCGAGGGTCGCAAGTACCTCTAGGTCAACCGGGTTGAACCTCGCGGGCGCCCTGGCCGATGCCGCGTGCGCGGCGGGGCGGGGAAGCGCGCCGGCCCTTCGCTTCGCCGGAGCCACGATCGCGTACCGCGAGCTCGTGGCGCTGTGCGACGCGGGGCTGCCCAGGAACACGCGGCCGCACTGGATCGAGCTCGTGCTCGAGCTGCCGAAGACCGCGACCGGGAAGATCCAGAGGTTCCGGCTGCGGGAACGCGAGCGCGCCCGTGCGTCGGAGATCGCCCTGGGCCGCACGCGTCCGTGAGCGAGCACCGCATCCGGTTCACCCTCAATGGGGCCGCGGTCGACGTGACCGTCCCCGCCGAGCGGCTGCTCATCGATCTGCTCCGCGAGGACCTCCGTGCGACCGGGACGAAGGACGGGTGCTCGGTCGGGGTCTGCGGCCTCTGCACGGTGCAGGTCGACGGCGCGCCGCTCTCGGCCTGCCTGCTCCTCGCGACGCAGGTCGACGGCGCGGCGATCCGGACCATCGAAGGACTGACCTCTCCGCTTCAGGAGGCATTCATCGACGAGGGCGGGTTCCAGTGCGGGATCTGCACCTCGGGGCAGCTGATGGCGGCGGATGCGCTGCTCGCGGCGAAGCCGGACGCCACGGAGGCCGAGATCAACGACTGGCAGATGGGGAACCTCTGCCGGTGCACCGGCTACTACGGGATCGCGCGGGCCATCGCAAAAGCCCGCGACGCGAAGATGCGCGCATGAGACCGTTCGAGTACGTCGAGCCCGAGACCCTCGACGAGGCGCTCGCCGCGCTGGCCGAGGATCCCGACGACACGCTGGTCATGGCCGGTGGCACGGCCATCGTCATCCTCATGAAGCAGGACCTCATCCGGCCGCGACGGGTGATCGGCCTTCGCCGCATCGCGCAGCTCCGCGCGATCGACGCGGCTGACGGCCTGCGGCTCGGGGCCCTCGCCACGCACGGCGCGCTCGCGCGAGCCTCCGAGGTACACGGGTACGCGGGCGCGCTTGCGGCGACGTTCGCGGCCGTCGCGACGGTGCGGATCCGCGAGCAGGCCACGCTCGGCGGCAACCTCGCGCACGCCGACCCCGCGCAGGACCCGCCGGTCACGCTCCTCGCGCTGGACGCGGTCGCGGTCGCCATGTCGCGGTCGCGCGCCCGGCGGATCCCGCTCGACGCGCTGTTCGTCGATCTCTTCGAAACGTCGCTCGAGCCGGACGAGCTCCTCCTGCGCGTCGAGCTCCCGCTGCTGCCGCCCGGCGCCCGGGTCACCTACAAGAAGTTCCTGCCCACGACGCTCGATGAGTACGCCACCGTCTCGGTGGCGGCGGTGGTCGCGGCGGATCAGAACGGCGTGTGCACCCATGCTCGGATCGCCCTGGGCGGCGCCGGTCCGGTGCCGTTGCGGGCCCGCGAGGCCGAGCGGTCACTCGTTGGACGACCGCTCGACGACGCGGCCATCCGCGAGGCTGCCGCGCTCGCGGCCGCGGCGACCGATCCGCTCGACGACCTGCGCGGCAGCGCCGACTACAAGCGGGCGATGGCCGGCGTGTGGACCGAGCGCGCGCTGCGTGAGATCGCGTGAAGCTCGACCACCGCGTGACGGTGGATGCTCCACGCGCGAAGGTGTGGGCGGTCCTGATGGACCTTCCGGCCGCGGCGCGCTGCGTCCCCGGCACGCGCGACATCGCGCCGGCCGGCGACGGCGTTCAGGGCACGCTCGACGTGCGGGTCGGGCCCGTGCGACTCGCGCTGGCCGGCACCGTCGCGATCGAATCGCGTGACGAGGCGGCCGGCACCGCGCGATTGCGCGCCGACGCGGCGGACCAGCGCATTGGCGGAGCGGTGCGGGCGTTCGTGGATCTCGCCGTCAGCGGTGACGGACCCACGGAGCTTCGCGTGTCGAGCGACGTCGCGATCCTCGGTCGCATCGGCGAGCTCGGCCAGCCGCTCATCGCGCGGCAGGCCGACAAGGTGCTCGCCGGCTTCGCCGACTGCCTTCGCGCCACGGTGGCCGCCCGATGATCCGGCCGGAGCTGCTCGACCGGCCCGAGCGCCGCATCGACGGCGACGCGAAGACGACGGGCAGCGCGCGGTACACCGCGGACCTCGACCGACCGGGCATGCTGCAGGCCGCGTTCGTGCGGAGCCCGTACCCGCACGCGCGCATCGTGTCGGTCGACGCGAGCCGCGCGCGCTCGCTCTCCGGCGTGCGCGCGGTGCTGACCGGCGCCGACGTGCGTGGCCAACGGCTCGGCCGCCGGCTGCAGGACTGGCCACTGCTCTGCTGGGACCGCGTCCTGTTCGTCGGCGATCGCGTGGCCGCCGTCGCGGCCGATACGCGCGAGATCGCCGAAGAAGCGGTGCGCCAGATCTCCGTCGAATACGAGGAGCTGCCCGCGCTCCTCGAGCCGGACGACGCGCTCCGTCCGGACGCAGCGGCGCTGCACCCAGACGCGGCGACGTACCGGTTCCTCGAGGGCCGCGGCGAACGGCCGCCGGTCCCGCATCCGAACCATCAGGGCCACGTCGTGGAGTCGCATGGCGACGTCGACCGCGCGTTCGCCCGGGCGGCGCGGATCTTCGAGCACGAGTTCACGACGCCGCGCATCCACCAGGCCGCGCTCGAGCCGCGGGCCGCCATCGTCTGGCTCGAGGGCGACCGGGTGCGCGTGGTCTCGACGAACAAGGCGCCGTTCAACCTGCGCGACCAGATGGCCGCGACCCTCGGGCTCGCGAAGGAGCAGATCGTCGTCGACAACGGCACGATCGGCGGCGACTTCGGCGGCAAGGGCCTCTCGACCGACGAGTTCGTGCTCTATCACCTCGCGAAGGCGACCGGGAAGCCCGTACGCGCGGTCACGCGCTACGCCGACGAGCTGACGACGACGAACCCGCGGCACTCGTCGCGCATCCGGCTGCGCACCGGCGTCGACGCCGACGGCCGCATCGTTGCGCACGAGTCGCACGCGCTGTTCGACGGCGGCGCGTACGCGGCGGGGAAGCCGACGGTGCGGCTCATGGTCGAGGGCGGCGTCGCGACGCTCGAGAGCTACCGGGTCCCCGCGGCGCGCCACGAGGCCGCCACCGTGTACACGAACCACGTGCCGGGCGGGCACATGCGGGCACCGGGTCAGCCGCAGAACGTCTTCGCCTCCGAGTCCCACCTGGACCTCATCGCGCGCGAGCTCGGTCTCAGCCCGCTCGAGCTGCGGCGGCGCAATGTCGCGCGCGCCGGCGACCCCACCACGACCGGCGAGCCGTGGCACGGGCCGGACCTGCGCGCGCTGCTCGATCGCGCCGCGAGCGAGATCGGCGCGGACGGGCCGCGGCCCGCGGGGCGGGGCATCGGGTACGCGCTCGGCGTGCGGCACGTCGGCCGCGGTCGGACGACGATCTCGCTGAAGCTCGACCGCGATGGGACGATCGAGGCGCGGACCGGCGTGGGGGATCAGGGCGGCGGCCAGCACACGCTCATCCAGCGGATCGTCGCCGCGACCCTCGGCGTCGACCCGCGCACGGTGCGCGTGCGCCGGCTCTCGACCGACGGCCCGCAGGATCCGGGCATCGGCGGCAGCCGCGTGACGCCGGTCCACGGCGGCGCCGCGCTCGCCGCGGCGACCGCGTTGAAGGAGAAGCTCGGCGGCCGCGCCGTGGCCGACGCGGCGCGCGGGCTCCCAGCCGAGGGCCTCGAGGTGAGCGCGACGTTCGACGCGACGGCGGTCGACAACGGCGCCTGCGCGCACGCGATCGAGGTCGCTGTCGACGCCGAGACCGGCACCGTGCGCGTGCTGCGCGCCGTGCTCGCGATCGACATCGGACGCGTGATCAACCCGGTGGCGCTGCGTGGCCAGCTCGAGGGCGGGTTCGTGTACGGCCTCGGCCAGGCGCTCACCGAGGACCTCGCCGTGAGCGACGGGCGGATCCGCGCCGCGAACCTCGGCGACTACAAGCTGCCGACGATCGCGGACGTGCCGCCCCTCGAGATCGTGCATCTCTCCGACGACCACGGGGTCGGCCCGTACGGCGCGCGCTCGGCCGGCGAGCTGGTGAACCCGGGCGTACCGGCCGCCGTCGCGAACGCGGTGCATGACGCGATCGGCGCGCGCGTTCGGACCCTTCCGATCACCGCCGAGCGCGTGTGGCGAGCGCTCAGAGCGCCCTGATCGCGGCCGCGATGCGCTCCATCGTGTTCCACGAGCGCGTCGTGAACGGCACGCCGAACGCACGGGCGAGCACGGCGCTGAGATCGACCCCGCGCTGACGATCGATGCGGCGCGCGCAGATCACGAACGCACCGCGCCGCTCGATCGCGCGAAGCATCCAGTCGCCGCCGGCGGGCAGCTCTAAGGGCAGCGCGGGTCGCTTGGTCGGGATCTTCATCAGGACGCTGACGAACACGAGCGCTCCCGCGGGGACCCTCGGCGGTCCGCCGTCGACGAGCCGGATGACCTCGGAGGCGGGGCGGATGGCGACGGCGGTCTCGAATGGGAGCGCGCGCGCGATGGCGGTCGCCGTGACCGGCCGAGGGGACACGAACGTGCCGGCCGCCCCGATGTTCACGAGGTCGAGCCGCGCCGCGAACGCGGCGGTGGAGAACACGCTCCGCCCGCCGACGTTCGCGGCCCGAAGGAAGACGACGCTAGCTGCCGCCGACCTTCCGATCCTTGGCGTTCTGCACGAACATGTTGTCGATGACCTTGGTGACGTCGAGGCCCTTCACCGCCGGGTTCGTCTTCGCGAACTCGTCGCGGCTGTAGATCCATGCGTCGGGCGTGACTTCCGGGTAGACCGGGAAGATCGCCGTCACGTAGTAGTCGTAGGTCTGCGAAAGAGCCGCCTGGTCGGTCACCTTGAGGAGCTTCTCCATGACCGGCAGGGTACCGGCCTTGTCCTTCTTCATCGCGACGATCGCCTGGATGAGCGAGTCGACGTACTTCTGCATGACGTCCTTGTGCTCGCTCGCGTACTTCTTCGTGACGATGGTGCAGTTCTCGACCGCGGGGACCTTCTGCGCGGCCAGATCCATGATCACCTTGTAGCCGGCCGCGAACAGCTTGGCCGTGTCCGGCGGGTGGCCGGGGCCCGCGTAGACCTGGTTCGCGAGCATTGCCGCGGTGAGATTCGCCACGGAGCCGGTCGAGAGGATCGTGACGTCGCTGAGCTTGAGCCCGAGCTTGTCGATCTGCTGGTTCGCGGCGATCTCCGACGAGCCGCCCTTCGAGGCGACCCCGACGGTCTTGCCCTTGAGGTCGTTCGGTCCGGTGTAGCTCGCTGGAGCCATGAGGACCCACGGCGAGACCGGCACGAAGAGCGCGACCGCTTCGACGTCGCCGCCACCGGCGTAGGCGCTCATCGCCTCCGTCCCGCCGAGCTGCGCGATGTCGATCGAGTTCCCGAGGAGGGCGGCCATCGACTTGCCCCCGCCATCGATGAGCGTCAGGTCCACGTCCAGGCCGTTCTGGAGGAAGATGCCCTTCTCCTTCGCGTAGAACGGAGCGAGGTTCGCCGGGGTCACGTTGCCGTATGCGGCGCGCACCTTGACCGGTGCGGGTGTTGGCGTCGGTGCGGCGGTCGTCTTGGCCGCTGTTGCGGTCGGGCTCGTAACGGCGGCAGGCGTTGCGGCGCCGCCTCCGCAGCCGACGACGACGGCCACGCTGATCGCGATGGCAGAGATCCGAAGCGTGAGGCCGGACCGCATGTGCCACCTCCCATACGCCCGGTCGGGCGCGTCCCCCCGGCGCGACGCGCGAATTATCAGACCATTCGACCATTCCTGCTAGCCTCGCCGAATGCCCGAAAACGCTGGGGATCGCTACGCGATCGCCCGCGCAGCGCTCTCGCGGATCCCGCATGGGGTCGCGATCATCGGGGCCGCGGACGGGCCCGAACGATCGTGCGCGACGGGGACCGCGATGTATGTCTCGTTCGAGCCGCCGATGGTCGCGATCGCCGAACACCCCGGCAGCCGGACCTGCAAGCTCATCCAAAGGAGTGGCGCATTCAGTGTCTCGTTCCTCCACGCGTCGCAGCAGGACATCGCCGAGCGGGCCGGCCGGTCCGCCGAGGGGCCCGACAAGTTCGCGACGCTCAAGGTGAAGTCGCTCGAGGCGCCGGTGGACGCGGGGGGCGCGCCGGCGGTCGCCAACAGCATGGCGGTGCTGTGGTGCAAGGTCCGCGACATGCGGGAGAGCGGCGACCACCTGCTGTTCACCGGTGAGGTCGTGGCGCACCAGGTCGATCCGGCGAAGATCGACGCGCTGCTCCGCTTCCGTCGCCGCTATGCGCACATCGGCCACGAGACGAGCGTGGAAGCGCCGGAGGGTTATCCCACGTGATCCAGCTGAAGGCTCGTTGACCGAGGCTTCGAGCCGCGCGCTGGTGGCACTCGCCTGCCGGGTGATGGCCGCGGCGGGCCTGTTCGACATGCACGGCCACATCAGCCTGCGCGAGGGTGACCTCGCCTACATCAACGGCCGGCGCGCGTCCCGCATCTCGGTCACCGCTGAGCAGGTCGCGGTCGTGAAGGTCGCCGACGGATCGGTCGTGAGCGGCGAGCCTCCGGCGGAAACGCCGCTCCACCTCGGGTGCTATCGCGCGCGATCGGAGGTCCGCAGCGTGTCGCACTTTCATCCCCTCGCGGCCACCGCGTTCGCGGCGGTGGGCAAGCCGCTCATCACCGCGTTCAATGCCGGCGCGCCATTCGGGAACGCGGTCCCGGTGTACGACGACCCGGATCTCGTGCGGGACGATCAGCAGGGCAGGGCCCTGGCGAAGGATCTGGGGGCACATCGCGCGGTGCTGCTCCGCGGGCACGGGGTCGCCGTCGTCGCGGAGGATGTGCCCCGGTGCGTGACCCTGTCGCTCTATCTCGAGGAGAACGCGAAACGGCTGGCGTACGCGATGACCATCGGCGACCCGAAGCCATACACGGAGGACGAGATCGCGCGGGTGGCCGAAAGCCTGTGGCAGCCGTTCGTGATCGAGAAGACCTGGATCGACGCGCAGGAGCGCGCGCGTCGCGCCGGCGCGCTCGACGGGCTCGGCTAGAGCCGCCGCTCAGACCCCTCGGTCGCCGCTCCGTCGACGACGATCCGCGGATCACGGGCTACTGGTCCAGCGGGTTGACGATCCGTCCGTTGAGCTTCGCTTCCCAGTGGACGTGCGGCCCGGTCGTGAGACCGGTCATCCCGACGAGCGCCACCGGCTGGCCGCGGGCGACGTGGTCGCCGACGCTGACCAGCGGGAGCGAGGTGTGGTAGTCGCAGCTCTCGAGGCCGCCCGCGTGCATGACGCAGACGCGGTAGCCGCCCACGGCGACCCAGCCCGTCGCGTCGACGACGCCATCGTCGGCGGCCACGAGGATCGATCCGACCGGCGCCGCCACATCGATGCCGGTGTGACTGCCCTGGAGGAACTGGGTGAAGGCCCCGGCGACCGGTCGCACGAACCGATTGCCTTCCGTCGCGATCTTCTGCGCGCGCGAGCGTGACGCGGTGTCGGACCGGAGGTCCATGCCTTCACCGGCGACGCCGCAGCGGAAGAGCTCGAGCTGCGTCGTGTACAGGTCGGTGCGGCTGACGCCCGCGAAGTACCGTCCATCGGGGCTGAAGGTGCGCGATCCGAGGAGGTTCGGGATCGTGGCGATGGCCTCAGCGTCGTCGCCCCAGACCGGCAGCCGGTCAAAGGCGTTGCCGCCCGGGACCGTCGCGGACATCGTGCCGACGAAGAGGCGGCCGTCGGCGGTCCAGCCGTGCACCGGGCCGTGGAAGCTCGCGAGCGGCGCGGTCTCGGTGGTCCCGTCGGCGGCCCGCAGGCTGACGGTGGTCGCCGAGCGCAGCAGCAGCGTCGCGCCGCGGGGCGACCACTCGATGAACGTGGTGTTTCCATCGCCGATCTCGGTCATCGCCCCGGTGGCGGTCGTCCCGACGTAGTGCTGGCTGTTGCCGTTGTACTGGTAGCGCGCGACGGTGAATTGCGTGCCGTCGGCGCTGAAGTAGACGTCGTCGTAGGGGTAGGTCGGCTCCAGGTCCGAAGCGACGCGCGACAGGATCCACTTGACCCCGCCGTCCCAGACCCGGATCTCGTCGCCGAACCAGTACAGGAGCGCGTCGCCGCTCCAGCCGAAGCCGGGCTGCGACGCGTCGATCTTGCCCACGAGCTCGCCGGAGCGGACCACGTGGATCGAGCCGTCGTCGTCCCAGTAGGCGAGCAGCGCGCCGGACGCGGACCACGACGGCTTGCTGCCGTGGCCGAGGTCGCGGATCGCGCCCGTCGACACGTTGAGCACGCCCAGCCGCTGATCCTCCTCGTAGCCGGTCACCGTCTTCTTCGACGGCACGACGATGGTGCGAACGAGGGCGATCGAATTGGAGTCGGGCGACCACACCTCGGCGACCACGTTGTCGATCTGCGGGATCGTCGCCCGGTCGGTGCAGTTCAGCGGATCGGCGATGGTGCCTGGGGGGCTCGGTCGGTCGTTCGGCAGAGAGAGGAACAAGCTCACGCTCGAACGGGCGACAAGCGCAGGCGCGCATGCGACCATCACGATCGCGATCGCGATCGTGACGAGAGCGACAACCATCTGGAGACCGCGAGCGACCCGTTCGTGCACGTGATGGGGAACGGCGTTACGGGTCGTTCACTGCGGGCCAGATGGATCGTCGCGGTGTCAAAGGAGCTCGACCCGTAACTGGTCACACCGCACGCGCTCGGTCGTGCTCAGCGAGCGAGCGAGTGATGATCGCCACGCTTACTTGAACGTGATGAGATCACCTCGGCTCAGGGTCACGAGCTTCTCGGCGAGCGGCTTGTTGTCGATGTTGGGGAAGCCCGGTTGGTTGAGCAGCTGCCATTCGGTCAAGGTCGTCTCGAACGGGATCGAGCCCGAGATCC
>DATCPY010000064.1:0-8955 GCA_036569845.1 Candidatus Limnocylindria bacterium
GGATGACGCGAACAAGTACGTCGACATCGCGATCACGACGGGGATGGGCTGGATGCGCAACACCCTGGTCGTGCGCGCCGCGGACGCGGTGATCATGATCTCGGGTGGCATCGGCACCCTGAACGAGCTGACGGTCGCGTATCAGGACAAGCCCACGGTCATCCTCGAGCACACCGGGGGCTGGTCCGACCGCATCCGCGAGATCGCCTACGGCGGTAAGCATCTTGACGAATCCGGCTCGGCAACGCTGCATTTCGCGGCGACCCCGGAGGAGGCGGTCGACACGGCCCTCGCGCTCGCGGCGGATCCGACCGCGCACCCGAAGGGCCCGCAGAAGGAGTTCGAGAGCTAGGTGAGGACCGTGGACATCGCGGCCTAGGCTCTCGCGATGCGGGAGGAACGCCGGCTCGTCACGATCGTCATCGCCGACGTCGTGGCGTCGACGGCACGCGGCGAAGCCATGGATGCCGAGGAGCTCCGGGCGCTGCTCTCTCGCTACTACGGGATCGCGCGCGAAGCGGTCCTCGCACATGGCGGCACGATCGAGAAGTTCATCGGCGATCAGGTCTTTGCGATCTTCGGTCTGCCGACCGCGCATGGCGATGACGCCGCGCGCGCACTCTCATTCGCGCTGGAGCTTCGTGACCGCGTCGCCGCGGATCCGCGGATCGGCGTGCGGTTGCCCATCCGGATCGGCGTCGCGAGCGGCGAGGTGGTGGCAGTTCGGGACCCGCAAGCCGCCGACTTCATCGTCACCGGCGACGCGGCGAACGTCGCCGCGAGGCTGCAGGCGGATGCGACGCCGGGGACGATCGTCGTCACCGAGCGGGCCGCCCGCGCCACTGGAGACCGCTTCGCGTTCGGGCCGCGTGGGTCGATCCGCGCCAAGGGGAAGGCAGAGCCGCTCGCCGTCCATACGCTGCTCGGCGCCTCGGAGCCACGGCCGCTCCGGATCCCGCTCTTCGGTCGACGCAGCGAGCTCGCTCAGCTCGAGCTGGCCGCGCGCAGGTCGCTCATCGAACGCAGGCCGTCGCTGGTGACGGTCATCGCGCCGGCGGGCGTCGGCAAGACGCGTCTGCTGGAGGAATTTCTAGCGCGCCTCCCGCAGTCGGTGCCAGATGCGACCGTCGCGACCGCTCAGTGCCTGCCGTACGGACAGCGTCTCACGTACTGGCCGCTGCGCCAGATGCTCTTCGGGCTCGCTTCGATCCCTGAGGTCGCACGCTCGGCAGAGATCCGCGAACGCCTTACGTCGTGGCTCGTCGAGCTCCAGGTCGACGAGCCCGAGCGCATCGCCGTGCAGCTCGCGGCGACCGTCGGAGCAGCGGATGCGGACCAGCCCGAGCGGCACGCGATGCGCGCGGCATGGCGTGCATTCGTCGACGCGCTGGCACGCCGCGAGCCGCTGGTGCTCGTGTTCGAGGATCTGCAATGGTCATCCGACAGCCTGCTGGATCTGCTCGATGGTCTGCTCCGCGCACGCCCGGACACGCCACTGCTCGTGGTCGCGACTACGCGGCCGGAGCTGCTCGAACGCCGGACTGGCTGGGCCGTCGGGCAGCACAACCAGGTCGCGCTCGAGCTCGAGCCGCTGGCCGATGCCGAGATCGCGGCCATCGTGGACCACGCGTTGCCCCAGGTGGGGCCTGCCATCCGTGAACGGATCATCGAGCGGGCCGAGGGCAACCCGTTCTTCGCCGTCGAGCTCGCACGTTCGGTCCTCGAAGCAGGTCCCGAGACCGAGGCGACCACCCAGGTCCTGGCGAAGCTCCCCGACACGGTGCAGGCGACCGTGCTCGCCCGGCTCGATCTCCTGCCGCCCGTCGAGCGAAGGATCCTGCAGCTCGGCGCGGTCCTCGGCCGGACGGTGCGCGCCGACGGCCTGGTCGCGCTGGACCCCAAGCTGGGCGACCAGATCCAGGACGCGTGCGCGCGCCTCGTCGGGCGCGATCTGCTGCGGCCGCTCGGTGTCGGCCGGTTCGTGTTCCGGCACATCATCATCCGCGACGTCGCGTACGCAACGCTGACGCGGCTCGAGCGGTCGCGGCTGCACGCGACGGCGGCGGCCTGGATCGAGTCCGTCGGCTCCGGACGCGAGGAGGCGTTCGCGGAGCTGATCGCGTATCACTATCGAGAGTCCGTCTCGCTCCATGCCGAGGACGACGACGAACGGCGCCAGTTCCGTGATCTCGCGGTGCGCTGGCTGACGCGCGCGGCCCACACGGCCGTCGGGGCCGGCGCGGCCGCGGAGGCGTCGCGACACCTGCGCGCGGCGATCGAGATCGCGCCGAGCAGTGACCAGCCCGAGCTGTACGAGCTTCTGGGCGACGCGAAGGTCTCTCCCGGCTACCGGGCCGAGGATCCGACCGCGTATGTCGAAAGCCTGCGGCTCTGCCGCGAGCTCGGCCGCCCGCCGTCGATGCAGCTGCGGGTGATTGCGAAGCTCCTGGAGACCCGCGCGCGGTGGTCGCTCACTTCGACCGCGGAGGAGCTCGATGAGCTCCGCTCCGCGGGTGACGCGCTCCTCGCCCGCGTCGACGATGAGGAGGTGCGGGCGCGTTTCCTCATCGTCAGCGGCTTCGACCCGTGGCTGACAATGGCGTCCTCCCACAACGAGCACGCCGCCGCGACCGAGCGCAGGATGCGGGAAGGAATGGCGATCGCGGCCCGCCGCGGCCGGGCGGACCTCCTCAGCCTGGCGCTTGACGGCCTGCAGGCCCGCGCCCAGGGCCGTGGCGACACGATCGCGGTCGAGGCCCTCAACCTG
The DNA here is from genome assembly GCA_036569845.1 of Candidatus Limnocylindria bacterium. Lineage (GTDB taxonomy): Bacteria > Chloroflexota > Limnocylindria > P2-11E > P2-11E > UBA4735. The sequence continues at coordinate 2,768 of DATCPY010000064.1, forward strand.
GAGCGCGTCGCGCTCGGCGAACGGATCGATCTGTTCGAGCGCGTCGACGCCCACGCCCAGCTTGCGGCGAACGCATTCACCGTCGGCCGGCTGGATGACGCGCTTGCCCGTTACGAGGCCGGGCTCGCGGAGGCACCGATCGACCGCGTGCCGGGCCTCGCGATCCGGCTGCTGTACGGACGCACGTACGTGCTCGCACTTCTCGGTCGGTGGGACGATGCGATCGCCGACGCGGATCGCTGCGCTCAGATCGGGCAGGAGGCAGGGCTGGCGCCGTCGTACTCGGCCATGCGCGCATTCGTCCCGGCGGTTGAGATCGCAGCGGCCCGCGCTGATCCGGAGCTGCGTCAACGGTTCGAGGCGTTGCTTCTCGCGTCGCTACCCGAGCGTGGGTCGAGCATGCGAGGGTGGATCGACGCGCTCTCGCGTCAGGATGCCGAGAAGCTCGCCGCGATGGTCCACGGGACCTTCGGTCAGTATCACCGCGACGCGATGGTCACCGAACGCACGCTGGGGGCGTGCTGCGACGCGGGGGTGCGGCTCGATCTCGACGCGGCCGCGGCGATCGCCCTGTTCGCCGAGCGCCACGGCTACGCGCCGCGCGAGGCACAGGCGCGGCGCGCGATCGGCATCGCGCTCGGCGATGTCGCGCAGCTCACCCGCGCGCTCGAGCTCTTCGAGCGGTCGGGCATGGTCCCGTCCGCGGCGCGCGCGCGGTGCGAGCGGGCGGTCGTGACGCATGACGCCGCCGAGCTGGCGCGGGGCCGGGCTACGCTCGAGCGTCTGGGCGACCGGCGGCAGCTCGACCGATTCGCGAGGCTCGCGGGCGCCGCCACATGACCACGAAAAAGTCCGGCCGCGCCTACCGCTCCGTCGAGTCGGTCATGGCGCACGTGGCCTACTGCATCGAGCTTGTCGGCGTGGACCATGTCGCGCTCAAGCCGGACACGTTGTTCGGCGACCACGTTGCGCTCCACCGCGCGTTCGCGGCGCAGCTCTCCACCGGCCGGATCAGCGAGGGCGTCACGTTCACGGAGGTGCCCTACGTCAAGGGGATGGAGAACCCCGGCGAGGCGATGCGGAACGGCATCCGCTGGCTTGTCAAGCACGGGTACAGCGACGACGACGTGCGGAAGATCGCCGGCGGGAACGCGCTTCGTGTCCTCAAGGAGACTTGGGCCCGGTAGCGGGCTAAGCGGGGGCGCCGGCAGTGCGGGGAGCTACTTCCCGATCACGCCGCACGCGATGCGAGCGCCGGAGTTTCCCGACGGATCGGTCTTTTCGTCGTCCGGGTCGGCGTGGACCACGATCGCGGTCCCATCCGTCTTGAACAGCGAGTTCGCGTGACCGGCCTCGAGGGTGACGAGCTTTGCTACGAGCTCGGCCTTGGCCGTCCCGTCCGCGGCGACGCTCAGATTGCCTAGGTCGCCCGCGTGGGGACCCTGCGGATTCAGCGAACCGTGCTGGTGCGAATCCAGATTGAAGTGCGCGCCGGCCGAGGCGAAGTCAGGGGGATCGCATTTGCCGACGGTGTGCAGGTGCCAGCCGTGCTGCCCGGCGGGAAGCTTCGTCACGGTGATGGCGATCTTGACCCCGGCGCCCGGGACCGCTTCGGTGAAGACGGCCGTCGCGACCCTCGTCCCGTCCTTGTCCTTCAGCTCGGCTGTCGCGGTGAGCGGTGTCGTTGTCGCCCCGCCGCAGGCGACAACGACGGCGACGACCGCGAGCAGCGAGAGCAGGTGCGATCGCATCCGAGACCTCCGACGCGAGACTAGCCGTGGTGTGCGCGGGACGCCATCCATGGGCACGTCGCGGAGTTGTGCTAGCGGGAGATGACCGCGGGCGCGGGAGGCGCGGGTAGCAGCAGCGCGGCCCACGCGGCCGCGCCGAGCAGCCGGCGGTCGGAGCCGCGCGCGCCGACGAGCTGCAGGCCGAGCGGCAGACCTGACGGACCGAGACCGGTCGGGATCACGAGCGCGGGCGCGCCGACGAACGTCCAGCGCGAGCAGAACCGCGGATCCCCGGTCGTCTCGACCGTCGGCGCTTCGCCGATCGCCGGCACGGCGAGGATCGCGTCGTACGGCGCGGCCCACTCGTTGAACGCGGCGATGAGTCGGAGCCGATCGCGGATCGTGCGCTCGTAGTCCTCAGCCGAGATCTCGCGGCCTCGCAGGAAGAAGGTGCGGGCTTTCTCGCTCACATCCTGCGGATGCGCCGCCGCGAGTGGACCGAGTGCCCGTGCGGACTCGTAGGCCATCACCGTCTGGATGAGCGCGGGCGCTTCGTCGAGCCCGTCGGGCAGGGCGGGCCACTCGATGGGCCCACCCTTGCTCGCGAGCTCGTCGACATCCGCCTGGAAGCGGGTCTGCATCGCGTCGTCGGCCGCGTCCCAGTCGGCCGTCCGGACGGCGGCGAGGCGTGGCGAACGGTCCATCGGACCGAGCCACCATTCATCGAGCGGATCGCCGGAGGTCGCCGCGGTCAGCCGCGCGACGGATGCGACGTCGCCGGCGAACGTGCCGACCTGGTCGAGCGTCTTGGAGAACTCGAGCGCGCCCGCGGTCGAGAGCCGGCCGCCCGTCGGCTTGAACCCGACGGCGCCGGAGAACGCGCCCGGCCGGATCGTCGAGCCGTTCGTCTGGCTGCCGATCGCGCCCGGGATCACGCCGGCCGCGACCGCCGCCGCAGAGCCCATCGACGACCCGCCGGGAGTGCGGTCGAGGTCGTATGGGTTGCGGGTCGGCCCAGGCGTGAGGAACGCGAGCTCGGCGGTGATCGTCTTGCCGACCACGATCGCGCCGGCGGCTTCGAGCGCGCGCACGATGTCGGACGAGCGCTCGGGCACGCGGCCGCGGAAGAGCGCCGAGCCGTTCTCGGTCGGGATGCCCGCCGTGTCGAAGATGTCCTTCACTCCGACCGGCACGCCGTGCAGGAGTCCGCGGGGCTCTTGGCTGTCGCGCTCGCGAGCGAGTCGCCGCGCCCGATCCGGATCGAGCCACGCGAACGCGTGCAGCTTCGACTCCGTGGCCGCGTAGCGATCGAGGCAAGCCTCGATCAGCTCAGCGCTGGAAAGCTTCCGGCGGCGGATCGCCTCGGCTGCGTAAGCGAGGTCTTCGAGGGCGCGCATCGCTTCGCCATGATGCGCGCGAGGCGGCGGACGCGCGCCTCGGCCTGGGCGCGCCACCGCGGCGTGCCGAGCCCGAGCTCGAGCTGGAGCTCGACCATCTTCAGGGCGCGCTCGACGTGGCCGTGAACCTCGAGCGCCTTCGCGTAAGGGAGCGCGACGCGGATCCGCAGGTCGCTGTCGGCGTCCGCATATGCACTCTCGTAGCAGAGGTACGCGATCTCGTCCTCGCCCGCGTTCGCGAAGGCCTTGGCGAGCGAGAACGCGGCCGGCGCGTGATCCGGGGCACGCCCGGCGCGGGCGTCGATGACGGCCTGCGCGATGCGGTCCGTGATCCGCACGAGCGACACGATGTCCCGCGCGTTGTGGTTCAGGATCGGCTCGATGAGCCGCGGCTCGCGGAGGGCGAGCCAGCGGAAGTAGCGCTCGGGGATGAGCGCTCCCGGGATGTCGTCCTCGCGCACGACGTCGAGCACGGAGTCCTCGAGCTGCCGGAGCGAGGTCGACCCGAACCGGTCGCGCCAGAGGCGCCGCGCCGGATGGAGGAGATCGAGGTGCGACTCGTCCACGCTGAGGTCCGACCGCAGCGTCATCACGAACCGCGTGCGCAGGAGCGGCAGGTCGAAGCACTTCCCGTTGTACGACGCGCACGCGCGGAACGGCGCGAGCTCCTCGCGGAGCGCTGAGACGAACGCGGCCTCGGCGCCGAGGTCGTGCAGGAGGTGTTGGCGGAGCACGAGCTCGCCGTCGCGGATGAACGCCGTCCCGAGCAAGAAGACGTACGTGCCGGTGCCGCCCATGATCCCGGTCGTCTCGGTGTCGAGGAAGACGATGTCCTCCCAGCGCGACGGGGACGCGCCCTTGAGCCCGAGATGGGTGACGACGCGCGGGTCGGGCTCGCTCTGCGCGACGACGGTGAGGCCGAGGGTGGAGAGATCGATCCGCTGCTCGATGACCTCGAACGGCCGGTCGGAGGGCGTCGCCGGCGATCGGCTCACGCGGCTGAGCGGCAGCGTGTCGAGACGCGCGCGAAGGTCCCTCACACCAGCTGCCGCAGCAGATCCGCGACGCTTACCTTCACCTTGGCGCCGAGCGCGTAGGCCGGTCCGACGCAGCTCGGACAGCCCTCGGCGCACGGGCAGGCGGCAAGATGCTCGCGGGCGCGCTCGAGCAGCGGCTCCGTTGAGCGGTAGAGGCGCTCCGAGAAGCCGATGCCACCCGGCGTCATGTCGAACAGGTAGATCGTCGGGAGCGACGTGTGCGGCGACCGTACCTCGACCGCGAGCCCGAGATCGTGCGGGTCGCACATCAGGAATAGCGGCGCGAGGGCGTGCAGGAGGTTGCCGAGCCCAGCGAGGGCGACCTCGACCCGCTCCTTCGGCCACGAGCGGGTCACCGCGTCGGGCAGCGACAGCCAGAACGACGTCGTCTGCAGCTCCTGCTCCGGGAGGTGGATCTTTCCCCAACCGACGTTCTCGTGGGTGTAGAGCGTGAGCTTCTTGTAGACGGTCGCGAGCGCCGACACGAGCACCTCTCCGTGGGCGCGCGATGCCTTCTCGGTCGCGCTCGCGAACTCCGCGAGCACCCGGATGCGCACCGCGAGGCCGGCGTCGGTGTAGTAGTCGACCTTGACCTCGCGCACGTACGCCTTCGCGTTCGCCCAGTCGAGCTTCTCGACCTGGAACTGCTTGGACTCGTGGAGGTAGATGGCCTGCTCATGTACCAATACGGGTGCCGCGAAGCGGTCGACCTCGCCGATGACGCGAGTCCGGCCGTCGGTCGTGTCGATGATCACGACGTTGTCGTTGCTGGCCGTGCGCAGCGACATCGCCTCCGCGGGGAACGCCTGATCCGACCAGTGGTACCGGCCCTCGGACTCGTGGAGGATCCCGTGCTCGTCGAGATAGGAGAGGACCCCGACCGTGTCCTCGGTGCCGAAGCGCTCGGTGCGGTCGAACGGGAGCTCGAAGGCCGCGCATTTGATGTGCTCGACGAGCACGTGCAGGTTGTCCGGGTTCACCAGCCCGGCCTCGGGCGAGCGGCCGAGGACGAACTCGGGGTGCTGGACGATGTATTGATCCGTCGGCGAGCTCGTCGCGACGACGAACGCGACCGACAGATCCTCGCGGCGCCCGGCACGGCCGATCTGCTGCCAGGTCGACGCGACCGTGCCGGGGTAGCCGACGAGCACCGCCGCCTGCAGGGCGCCGATGTCGATGCCGAGCTCGAGCGCGTTCGTCGACACGACGCCGCGCACCGAGCCGTCGCGCAGCCCACGCTCGATGGCGCGGCGCTCCGACGGGAGATAGCCGCCGCGATAGCCCCGGATGAGCTCCGGCGGCCACTGCGGCTGCGGGAACCGCGCGCGCAGATAGGTGAGCAGGAGCTCGGTCTGCACGCGCGACCTCGTGAACGCGATGGTCTGGATGCCGGACGCCAGGAGCGTCGCCGCGATATCGCGGCCGACGAGCAGCGCGCTCCTGCGGATGCCGAGGCCGGCGTTCACCACCGGCGGCTGCACGAACGCGATCACCTTCTCGCCACGCGGCGCCCCGGACTCGTCGATGACCACGACGTCGTCCTCGACATGGCGGCGCGCGAGCTCCTCCGGATTGGCGATCGTCGCGGAGGTGAGGATGAAGGTCGGGTGCGAGCCGTAGAACGCGCAGATCCGGCGTAGCCGGCGGAGCACGTTCGCGACGTTGCTGCCGAAGACCCCGCGATAGGTGTGCAGCTCGTCGAGCACGACGAACTGCAAGTTCTCGAAGAGCTTCACCCACTTCGTGTGGTGGGGGAGGATCCCCGTGTGGAGCATGTCGGGGTTGGTGATGACGACGTGGCCCGCCGAACGGATCGCGGCGCGGGCCTGCGGCGGCGTGTCGCCGTCGTAGGTGAACGTCTTGAGCTCGATCTCCATGTCGGTGGACAGACGCTCGAGCTCGGCGAGCTGGTCCTGCGCGAGCGCCTTTGTCGGGAAGAGGTAGAGCGCGCGCGCCGACGGATCCTTCGCGATCGCGTCCAGGACCGGGAGGTCGTAGCAGAGGGTCTTCCCTGAGGCCGTCGG
>DATCPY010000065.1:0-53652 GCA_036569845.1 Candidatus Limnocylindria bacterium
CTTCGTCGATGCCGGCCCGCGCGAGCCAGCGGCGAAGCTCCGCGCCCGCGCGGCCGGAGAACGGCATCCGTGTCGTGAGCTCGACGATCCCTGGCGCCTGGCCGACGATCATCACGCGATCGGTGACGTCGCCGGCGACGACGGGGGCGGCCGCGTCGAGGTAACCCGCCTCAACGCACTTCGTGCACGCGCGGATCCGGGCGTGCAGGCGCTTGAGCTTCGCCGCGTCGGTCGGATCGCGCACGACCATCGCCGCGTCGGCCTTGGCGCGCTGTAGATGCGATCTCATGGGCTTCACACGACGTTATGAGATGTGCATATTTGAGGAATGGAACGACGACGATCGCTCCGCATCGATCGCGAACGGCTGGCGTGGGCGGCCGGTTTCTACGACGGGGAAGGCACGACCTTCGCGAAGTCTGATAGCGACCGTCCTGGCTACCATCAGCTCTATGTCTCCGTCCCGCAGGCGGGAATCTCTACGCCACGCGTCCTCGAGCGCTTCCGATCCTCACTGTTCGGCATGGGCAGGATCGACCCGCCCTCGACGAACGGCGCATACGTTTGGCGTGCGCGTGGCTTCGTTGACGCTCAGCAGTCGGTGATCTGTCTTTGGCCGTATCTCGGGACGATCAAGAGGCAACAGGCTGCGGCCGCGATGCGTCGCGTATCGGGCCAGTTCAGCAGCGGCAGATACCGGGCAAGACCCCCGAAGTCTAGACCGGTACTCGTCGAACATCGCATCTCGCGGCCGAGTGATCCCTCGCGGCTCGATCGCGCTTGGGCCGCGGGGTTCCTCGACGCCGAGGGTTGCTTTGGTCTCGCTCGAAGCCATAGGCGGGGTGACGGTTCGTCGTGGTATCGGATCCGAGCCTCCGCCAGCCAAAAGGGCGAGATCGGCCGACCGCCGGAGGTCCTCGAGCAGCTGCATCGCGTGTTGGACGGCATCGGACGCATCGAGCGCCACGGCGAACCCGATGACTTCAAGTGGCTGGTCGAGGGAGTTCCCGCCGTGCGACAGGTTCTCACCATCGTTGGTCCATGGCTCAGCTCGGTGAAGCGGGAACAGGCGTGGAAGGCGCTCGACGACTTTCTCGGCCAGCGGCGGATCCACGGCGATCACGAACGTTGCGTTCGCGGGCACGCGTACGACAAGCGGGTGCTGCTGCAGGGCGGCCGTAGCCGCGGCTACTGCAATACGTGCCGACGGTTGCTGGATCGACGGAAGCGAGCCGCGCAAGGGGTCGCTCCGCGTCAGTTCCGGAACGTCGCGCGTCGCTACACTGAATGACGTCCACGGGGTGTGGCCTAGCCCGGTTTAAGGCGCCACTCTGGGGGAGTGGAGACTCGCGGGTTCAAATCCCGCCACCCCGACTGCCAGTAACCTACGAGGCTACGCCTCCACCGCCGCTGCCACGCTTGCCGGGAGCGCGACGCGGAACGTCGTGCCCTTCCCCACCTCGCTGTCGGCCCAAATGCGCCCGTTGTGGCGGTCGACGATCTCCTTGGTGATGTAGAGACCGAGCCCCATGCCGCCAACATCACGCGCGAGGCGGTCGGGGGATCGGTAGAAGAGGCCAAAGACGCGGGCCAGCTCAGCCGGGCGGATGCCGATCCCGTGATCCTCGACCGTGAACTCGATCTCCTGCGCACCCACCCGCGTCACCGTCACCTCGATGGCACCGCCGTCGGGCGAGTACTTCATGGCGTTCCCGATCAGGTTGTTGAGCACCTGCTCCAAGTGGTCGCGGTCACCTCGCACGCCGAGCTTGTGGTCGGGGTCGTAGTGCAGGCGGAGGTCGTGCTTCGTCGCCATCAGCTGGTGGCGCCGCATGACCTCCGCGAGGAGCTCGGGTAGATCCACGTCCGACACGCGAAGCTCGAGCCGTCCGGATTCGATCCGCGAGACGTCGAGCAGCTCGTCGACGAGCCGAGCAAGCTTTGAGGTCTGCCGCTGCACGACCTCGAGCTGCTCGAGGAGGGTCTCCTCCTCTTTCTTCCAGTCCGCCTCGGCCGGCCTGCCCGCGCCCAGGCGCCGCTTGATCCGCCGCACCGCGATCTGCACGAATCCGGACATCGCCGTGATCGGCGTTTTCAGCTCGTGGGATGCGATCGAGAGGAACTGCGACTTCAGCTTGTCCAGCTCCTGCAGCTTCTCGTAGCTCGTCTGCAGCTCGGCACGGGCCTGGTCCAGCTCTTCGACGCGTTCCTGCAGCGAGTGCGTCGCCTCGGCGACGCGATCCTGCAGACCTTCGTTGAGCTCGTGGATCGTCTGGTTCGCCGCCTCGAGCTCTGTCACGCGCGTGCGCAGCTGCTCGCCGAGCCGCCGCCGCTCGATGCCGCGCGCGACCGTCGCGCGCAGCTCCTCCACGTCCGCGGGCTTGAGCATGTAGTCGTACGCGCCTTCGCGGAGCGCCTTCACGGCGGACTCGAGCGAGGCGTACCCGGTGAGCACGATGCCAACGGTGTCGCGCGATCGTTTGCGCGCCGCCGCGAGCACGTCCATGCCGTCGAAGTCGTCGAGCCGGAGGTCGGTCAGCACGAGGTCGAACTCCTCGGCCTCGATCTGCGACAGCGCGTCCTGACCCCGGAGCGCGGTCGCGACGCTGTAGCCGTCCATCTCGAGGATCGCGGCCATCGTGATCGTGACGCTCTCCTCGTCATCGACGACCAGCACCCTAGGCGGCGGCATCTGGCGGCGGACCTCCGATCGGGAGCGTCATGCTGAAGACCGAGCCGCCGCCGGGCTGGTTGCGCACTTGCAAACGCCCGCCGTGGCTCTGCGCGATCCCAAGGCTCACCCAGAGGCCGAGGCCGGTGCCCTTTTTGCCCTTCGTCGAGAAGAACGGCTCGAAGATGTGCGCAAGGTATTCCTCCGCGATCCCCGGCCCGGTGTCCGCGACCTGGATGCGCACCGCATCGGTCCGAATGAAACCCGAGGCCGCGTCACGATGCGATTCGGTCGACACGGTGACGAGCCCGCCCTTCGGCATCGCCTCGGCCGCGTTCAGCACGAGGTTGAGGATGACCTGCTTGATCTGGTCCGATGAGGCCATGACCTTCGGCAGGTCCGGCTGGAGCTTCTTCTCCACCTTCACGTTGCGCTCGCGGAGCCGCTTCGCGACCAGGGCCTCGGCCTCCTCGATGAGCGCGTTCAGGTCGGTCGGCACGAGGTCCGCCGCCGGCCGGTAGAAGCCGAGCATCTGCCGGAGGATCCGGCTCATCCGCTCGGTCTCTTTCATCGCGATGTTCAAGAACTTGGCGTTCGGGTCATCGTCGGGAATGCGCTTCACGAGGAGGTAGAGGGCGTTCTGGATCGCCTCGAGCGGGTTGTTGATCTCGTGCGCGATCGAGGCTGCGAGCCGGCCGGTCGCGGCGAGCTTCTCGGACTCGAAGAGAGCCTGCTCCAGCCGGCGGCGCTCGAGCTCGCGAAGGCGACCGACGTCCTGCATGACCGACACGGTCGCGATGGTCGCGCCGACGGTGTCGCGGACCTCGTTCGCGGTCACCTGCAGCTCGAGCTCCTCACCCGTGTCGACGTCGGTGAGCCGCAGCTCGCCGGTCCGCCGGGTCTCGGGATCGAGAGACAGCTGGGCCAGGAACGAGGTGAACTTCGCGTCGTTGCGCATCGCGACCTGGTTTCGGCGCGATTGCACGAGCGGATCGCGCGGCGGCTTGAACAGCCGATCGGCCGCTGCGTTCATGCTGACGATCTCGTTCGTGTTGTCGACGACGATGATCGGGTTCGGCACGTTGCGGAGCACGAGATCCAAACGGTCCCGCTCCATCCGGATCTCCTGGTCGACGGACTGCAGGCGCTGGATGTTCGCGGATAGCTCCTGGGTGACGTGCCGCAGGTCAGTCACGTTCTTGAGGACCGATACGACGCCCTTGGCGCCGATGCGGTAATTGGTCGCCGGCGAGGTGATGACCTCGAAGATGAGCTCGTCGCCTTCGATCGGGTCGACGAGGGTCAGCTCACGGGTGCGCTCGCTCGCGCTCTGGAGATTCCAGGTCGAGAGCGCCGCGGTGAACAGGAAGTTGTTCATCGAGATCGCGTGCGCCTTTCCGGCGCTGTCGTCCTTGCCGCTCTTGAACAGCAGCTCGGCGCTGTGGTTCGCGAGCACGAGCTCGTTCTGGTCGTCGGTCACCACGACGGGGTCGGCGAAGGCGTTGACCATCCACCAGAGCCATTCCTTCTCGATCGCGTGGGCCTCGGCGCCGAGGCGTAGCTCGGCGACGGAACGGGCCTGTGCCAGGAGGCTCCCGGCCTGCGACGCGAACGGGGCGAGGGCCCGTACATCGGCATCGCTCGCCGGCGCGCCCTTCGAGAGCAGCACCACGCCGATCGGCGGCTGATCGGCGCCGCGCAACGGCGCGACGACGAATGACTCGAAGCCGAGCTCCGTGAGGATCTCCCGCGTCGTCGGCGTGACCCGCTCGTCGGAGGCCACGTCGTCGACCCGCTGCGGCACCCCGGAGTGGAACGCGACGATGCTCGGATCCTGGAGGTTCGCCAGAGGGACCGAGAACGCCTCAGCGATCTGATCGGCGATGCCGCGGCCGAATCGGCCGCGGATCACGCGCGTCCGTTCATCGGCGAGCGCTACGAGCGATCGCTCGTAGCCGAACGCGCGAGCCAGACCATCGAGCACCGGCAGGAGCGCCGCTTCGGGATCGGTCCCGATCAGCAGCTCTCGCGGAAGGGCCTCGAACTCGTCGAGCGCGGTGCGCTCGATCGCGCCGGCCATCAGCCGGTCACCGAGCCGCTAGCGACGTTCCGCGGCGCCGGCCGGTGCCGACGACGGCGTGCCCGACATCCCGCCCGAGCCGATCGATCCACCGCTGCCCGATCCGGCAGCGGGGCGAGCGACGGTCGACGTGATGCCGAGGGCCTCGGCGTAGCGGAGGTACGTGTCGATCGACGCGACGACGACGCGAGCCTCGACGGTGATCAGGTCGATGCCGACGAGCGAGACCCGGATCCAGGCATCGATGACGATGCCCTTGTCCAGGATCCGGTCGAGGACATCGATGAGGCTGGTGCCACCAGCGGCGCGTTCAACTGGCATTTCTTACCTACCGTTTCGGATTCGCGGACTTGAGCGTGCGTTCGAGATCGGCAATGCGCGCTTCGAGACGTTTGATTTCTCCCGCTCCATCGCCACCGCTCGCGCCTGGCTCGACGAGCCGCTTGTCGTACCGCCACCAGTTCAGCCCGATCTGCTCGGCCTTGTCGATCGAGCAGACCAGGAGCCGGATGCGGATCGTGAGCAGCTCGACGTTCGCGAGCGAGATGCTGATGTCACCCGCGACCACGAGGCCCTTGTCGAGGACCCGGTCGAGGATGTCGATGATGCTCGTCGACGGCGCGGGCGAGATCCCGCGTCCACTCATTGTCATTGGCGGCTCACAATAGCTTTCCGATCGGACCGAGGCCCAGGTTGAGATCGTCGGGGTCCAGGTCGAAGGCCAGCGCCATCTCCCGGACTTTCGCTTCCAGCCGCATCAGTGCGAGTCCCACCCGCTCGATCTCGTCATCGCTCAGCGTGCCTCCGTCCATCCGTCTGATCGCCTGTCGCTCGAGCAGCTGCCGAAAGAACTCGACGAGGGTGAGCACCAGCTTGGCCAACCCCTGCTCGACGCCCTCCGGGTCGACATTGACGCGGTCCGGCAGGATCCCGCGGACCCGCTCCAGCTCTTTCCGGAGCGCCCCGATCTCATCCTCCACGGCCGCTCCCGAGCTCCTCGGTGAAGCTGTAGGGCGGCCACGGCCCGCTCACCACCCCGCGAACGCCCGCGATCGCGCCCACGGCCGACGTCGCCCGCGCCTTCAGCGCGCCGGCCTCGTCCCTCCGAGCCAGTAGCGACATGGACAGCGCCACCTCAGCGCTCGGGCAACTTTCGTGCCGAGCGTCTGCTTGGTCGATCGACAGCTCGACGCGGAGCCGCTCCGCGAACGCGTCGGCCAGATACCGGCGTTCGTCGGTGACGGCATGCGCCGCTCGCTTGCGATCGAGGAATTTCCGGCCGGCCCCGTCCCCGTCCTTCGTGCGGCCGGGCCCGGCTTGGCCGGCCCCGGCCGAGCCCCATTCAAAGGCGCCTGGCCGCACGATTTCGGCGGCATCTTGCCAGAGCAGGGTCACCGCGACTTCTTGGCTCTCACCGAGCCGGTCGATGGCGGCGCTGAACCGGTCTTGATCGGTCTCGAGCGATCGTCGGGCGGCAGCCTCGTCAATGAGCCAGGTGCCGAACCGGACGGGCAAGCATGGCCCCGCCTCGCACAGCACCGCGACCAGGTCGTGATGGGCGAACGCGTCGTCGCGCGAGAGCGTCGGCTCGCCATCCCACCTCGTCGCCCACAATCCGAGCTCGCCGGCGGTGATCTGCTCGAGGGGCCGGCCGCGAAGCCCCGCCTCCGGGCCATCGGCGGCGCGGCGCGTGATCGCGTGCGCCAGGAATCGGGTCACTTCGTGCGTGCTTCCTTCTGGGCGATGGTCTCGACGGCCGTCAGGATGACGTTGAGGCCGAGGTAGATCAGGTCAACGCCCGCGACGGAGATCGTGGCCTCGCCGGTGATGACCACGCCGCGGTTCAGCAGCCGGTCGACGAGATCGAGGACGCTGAGCTCCTCGTCGGGGAGCGCCGCGAGCGGGCCGGTCATGACAGCTCGACCGTCGAGAACCGGTACGCCGGCCAGGGACCGCTGAGCTCCAGCGCATAGCCGCGCGCGCCCCACGCCGCGCCGAAGGAGCTGCGGAGCGCATCGAGCGTGGCCGTCGCGTCGCGAGCTGCGAGCACCGAGAACCGCGCGATCATCCCGCCGCCGGCGTCCTCGACGAGCGGCTCGCGGAACAGCGGCATCGTGGCGCCCTCGAATGACCCCGTCGCCGCGGCGACGGCCGCCGCGTCGGCCGCGCGCAGCTCCTGGCGCTTCGTCTCGTCGAGCCGGCGGGCGACGAGGTAGGCGCGCCCCGGCGGCGCTGCCTCGATCTCGGCCCGCAGCGCGCGGAGCGCCTCGCTCCCCTGCTCCACGGCCGCCAGCGCCGCGTCCTTGTCCCGCCGGACCACCGCGATCCACTCCGCCTTGCCCCGAAGGGACTCGAACCGCGGGCCGAGCTCCGCGCCGCGTTCGCGAAGCATCCGGGTCACGCCGTCCGCGTCGCGGAAGACGGTACCGAACGAGAGCGGGACGAGCGGATCGCACGCACTCGCGAGCGCGCCATTCACGTCCTGATGGCGGACGGCGCGCGGAGTGAGCCACTCCATATCGGACAGGTGCGCGTTCAGCGGGGCCTCGGCGTAGTCGCTTTCGGGAACGTCGCTCACGAATGCCGCGAGGTCGCCATCGCGGATCGCGCGGATCGCCCCGTCATCGAGGCCCCGCAGGCCGCCGGGCTCCGCGCAGACGGCGCGCGCGATCGCGTAGACATAGACGAGGCTCACGCGGGCCGGTCGAGCTCCTCGGGCGTCTCGATGATGGCGACCCGCCCCGATCCTGTCTCCGCGACGAGCCCGGCCATCTGCTCCTCCGCGAGCTGCTTGCGGTACGCGCGGATGGTCGAGAACTGCGCCAGGAGCGGGGCCTCTTGGCGTCGGAACTCCGCCTCGTCGATCTCGCCGTCCTCGAGGCGCATGTTCAGGAGGATGAGCTCGTCCTTCACCGCGGAGTCGTCGGTCATCTCGACCTCGGCCATCTGGATGACCTGATTGATGCAGTACTTGATGCCCGCTGCAGGAAGCGAGTACGGGAGCATGAGCAGCTTGCCGAGGCCGAACACGGCCTAGACCGAAGCCGAGCGCTCGAGCTGCAGGCGGATCGTCACGAAGTTGTATGGCGGCCACGGACCCGTGTAGCGGAACGAGAGCGTGCCCTCGAACTTCTTGCCGATGTCGTGGACCTTCGCGTCGAAATGCTCCGCCTGGTCGCGGGCCACGAGGAACGCCGCGTTCATGATCATCTTGTCGCCGATGACCTTGTTCGACCGCGACGCGATCGCGGCATCGCGGAGATGGTCGTAGATCTCCCGAACGAACGAGTCGGACTTGTCCGCCAGCGCCTGCTCGACGAGCCGGCCAAGCTGCATGCGGGCGAAGTACGTCGAGGACTGGGTGTTCGTCTGGATCTCGGCCTTGAGCCGGCGGATCTCCTCGTTCTGCTCCTCGATCTCGCGCAGGACCTGCTCGCGATCCCAGTTCACCTTGAGACCGAACTCCAGCTTGTCCTTCATCTTCAGCAGCACATCGCGAAGCGCGTCATACGTGTCCTTCAGGAACTCGACGGTGTCGTTGTCGGTCTTGAACAGCGTCCCGAAGCTCATCGGCACCGGCGTGAAGCCGTGCTCGTTCATGACGACTTCCTGCACGTGTTCGTGGGTCAGGGCGTTCTCGCGGGTCGGGTCGTAGACGATGAGCGGTGCGCGGCTGACCACGGCCGCGAGATCCCGGTGGTGCACGGTGAAGACCTCGTCACCGCGGCCACCGATGCCGATGGTCCCGAAGGTCCGCGACTCGCCTGCCTCGATGATGCAGTACACGTAGACGCCGTCCTGGGCGGCCTCGCCCTCGGCGACAGCTGCGGTACCGCCTCGCTCTTCGCTCATCTGCGCGGAATATTACGTCGCGAGGTTGAGGAATTCGCGCGTGAAGCCGTACAGCTTCTCGCGGTCCTCGGGGAGCACCGGGCGCAGGCCGTAGTGGTTGATGACCCGGATCTGAGCGGCGGTCCACTCCTTCCAGCACTCGGCGCAGACGCGCTGCTCGATCTCAAGGCCGAGCGCGCCGGGCAATCCGGTCTTCCCCGCACCTTGGCGAGTGTTGCCGCAGCGCGCACACGTCACGTCGGTCGTCAGCGGACGAGGCCGATCCGGTGTAGCGGCGCGTAACGGACGAACGGCCGGCCTACCACCGCCGAGCCTGGGATCGCCCCGAACTGCCGCGAGTCCGTCGACTCCGCGGGATCCGGATGGTCGCCTCGAACGATCACCTGATCGCCCGCGACCGCGCTCACGCGCTTCACGAGGAGCCGCTCGGGCTCGCGCGGGTCGGTCGCGACCACGAGCTCGCCAGGGCGTGGCGGGCGGCGAAGCTGCCGCACGAGCAGCCAATCACCGTCCTGGAAGGTGGGCTCCATGCTGCGGCCGGCGACGGCGACCCGGAACAGCGCCGTCGCCGGTCTCACTTCTTGGTCGCCCAGAAGATGTCGGCGATCTCCTTGACCGCCGCCTGGAGATCGGCCGCGGCCTTCGCGTCGACGCTCTGCTTGTTCTTCGAGCAGAGCTTCGCCGCCTTCCAGAAGGTGTCGTGGAGCTTCGGGTACTTCTCGAGGTGCTCGGGCTTGAAGTAGTCGGTCCAGAGGATGAGCAGCTCCTTTTTGCAGATCTGGGCGTGCTCCTCCTTCACCGCGACCGAGCGGATGAACGTGTTGCGGCTGGCCTCGTCCGTGCCGGTCGACGCGGTGATCTTCTCGATCATCTTCGCGACGGTGTCGGACGCGATCTTCGCCGCGGTCGGGTCGTAGATGCCGCACGGGATGTCGCAGTGGGCGTGCGCCACGAGCCGTGGCGCGATCAGCGAGCGCAGGTCCATGAGTCGTCCTCCCCGGTGGATGTGCTTCGGATTATGGGCGCGGTCAGGGGTTCGCGTCGACGAGGGCCACGTCGATGGTCATCGCTCGGTCGACCGTCACCGGCCGACCCTCGACGCTCACCAGCTCGCTCGGGAACGGCGCGAAGAAATCGAAGATGTAGCTCCCGCGTGGCAGCGCGACCGAATACGTGCCCGTCGAATCGGTATACGTGCCGGTCAAGAAGCCCTGCCCGTCCGACACGTTCACCGACGCGCCCTCGAGCGGGATGCCGGTCTGCGAACGGAGCACCCCGCTCACGACGAAGCCCCGCTGCAGCTTGACGTCCACGGTGACGTTCTGCGACCGCACGGTCACGGTGTTCGCGTCGAGCCACGTGCGGCCGCCGCCGACGTACTGGGGCAGGAGATCGCTGCCGTCCGGCGGGATGATCTGCACCATGTAGCTCTCCGGCCGGGTCGTGATGCGGTAGGCGCCGCTCGCATCGGTCGGCCGGCAGATCCGCCCAGTCGGGAACGGCGTGTCGGCGCACACGAACGCGTGGATGACCGGCCCGCCCGCTGGGTCGGTGACGTGGCCGACGATCGACGGCCCCCCGCCGAGGACCTGATCGATGACCCGATCGCGGCTGAGGTCCACCGGCGTCGCCCCTACGCCGACGGAGGCGTCGTCGAACCATTGCATGAGCAGCGGCTCATCATCGGGCGGGATCATCCAGACCCAGTACGTGTCGGGCTCGCGCAGCGCCACGTAGTGGCCGTGATCGTCGGTGCGTTCGCAATCCCAGGGCAGCGACTGGCTGAACGGGTGGGTGCAGACCTGGGCCTTTTTCACCGGACGGCCGTCCGTCGCAGTCACCGTGCCCTGCAGCGTCACGCCCTGTCGCAGCACCACGTCCACACCCGACGCGTCCGCTGACCGGACGTCGATGACGTCGGCCTCGCCGCTGTCGACGCGGCCATAGGCCCATTGCGAGAGGAGCCGCAGCCCGGGTCCGCCGTCGAAGCTCATCTTGTAGAGGCCGGGCGTGACGTCGACGAAGTACGTTCCGTCTGCCTTGCTCTTGTCGCAGACCGACGCAGCGAGGGAGAGCGGATTCGCGCACACCGGTGCCAGCCCGACCGGCTTCGTGTTCGGATCGGTGATCGTGCCGCTGATCCGGCGGACCTTCTCGAACTGGAGGCGGATCGACGCGTCTCCGCGGGTGAGATCGGCGCCCGCGGGCGCGCCGCCCTGTGGGCCGGCCGGCACGCCGTCGACGTCGACGCGCCGTTGGCTCGCGGGCGCTTCCGACCGGACCTGGTAGGTGCCCGTCGGAAGAGTGAAGCTCGCGATGCCGTCCGCACCGGTCGGCGCGCACGTCTGGGTGCCCGACAGCGTGGCCGCGCACACCCGCAGGCCGGCGACCGGCCCGTCCGCGCCCGCGGCGACGACCTGGAGCTTGTGGGTCGCCGGCCCCGACGATGGCACGACCGCCGGTGCGGGCGCTGAGCAGGCTGCCGCGATGACCCCAACGACGAGCCATTTCACAGCGGCTTTACGGATGACTGTCACTTCCCTGCCTCGAATCGTGAATGAAGGAGAGAACGAACGGAAGCGAGGCGAGCCAAATGGAGTCAGAACTGATCGCGATCGGCGTGGTCCTCCTGGTCGTCGCAGCGGTGCTGCTCGTCGCGGTCGGTGCCGGGCCCACCCCGCTCGATGCCCACATCGCGGCCGTCCGCGTCGAGGCGCAGGCCCACGTCCTCGTCAGTGCGGTCGCCGCGCATCTCCCGTAGCCACCCGCAGCAGCCGTGAGACCTCGGCGAGCGGGCCCGAGAGCTCTTCGCCCCGCTCACGTTCCATGAGACCCCGCATCGCGTCCCGGATGGGCTTTCCCTCGAACAGGACCCGATAGGTCTCGGCGGCGATCGGCATGTCGACGCCCTTCGCCAAGGCGAGCGCGTGGACCGCCTCGGTCGTCCCGATCCCTTCGGCGACCTGGCCACCCAGTCGCCGCTTGATGTCGGCGATCGTCGCGCCCTTGGCGAGCTGCTCTCCGACCGTGCGATTCCGCGAGTGGACGCTCGTGCACGTGGCGATGAGGTCGCCGAACCCCGCGAGGCCGGCGCAGGTGAGCGGATCCGCGCCGCTCGCGAACGCGTATCTCGCGATCTCAGCGAGACCTCTGGTCATGAACCCGGCCTTCGCGTTGACCCCGTACCCCATGCCGTCGATGGCGCCGGCGCCCAGGGCGACGATGTTCTTGAGCGCGCCGCAGAGCTCGACCCCGATGACGTCGTCATTCGTGTACGCGCGGAACATCGGCGTCCCGAGGAGCTCTTGGAACGCCTTCGCGGTGTCTCGGTCCGAGGACGCGATGACCGTCGGCGCAGGAAGGCCGGCCGCGATCTCGCGAGAGATGTTCGGGCCGGAGAGCACCGCGACCCGCGACGCCGGCATCGCATCCGTCCAGAGCTCGCTCATGCGCCGCGAGTCATCGGGGGTGAGCCCTTTCGTCGCCGAGCACAGCCGGTGCGCGGGCCGCAGCAGCGGCGCGACGCGGTCGCGCAGCAGGCGAACGCCCTGCGCCGGGGTCGCGACCACGAGCGAATCCGCCTCGAGCGCACGCTCGAGGTCGTCCGTGACGATCACCGTGTTCGGGATCGTGACCCCGGGGAGGTAGGGGGCGTTCTCGCGCCGCGCGGCGATCTCGTTCGCCCGCGCCGCATCACGGGTCCAGAGGACCACGGAACGTCCGCCATCGCGGGCGAGGATCGTCGCGAGCGTCGTACCCCAGGACCCGGCCTGGAGGATCGCTACGTCGACGGGGATCTGCGTTGCCCGAGCCGCGGCTCGTTGCCGCGGACGATCCGCTCGATGTTCGCCCGGTGCCGGATGATGACGATCAAGCCGGCGATCACGATGAAACCCAGCACCGCCCAGTGGAACGAGAGATAGCCGGCGGACACGAAGATGATGTAGCCGACCAGCGCGCCGGCCACCGATGCCAGCGAGCTCACGCTCACCATCCGCGTGATCGCGAGGGCGAGCATGAACGCGACGACCGCGCCGAGCCACGCCGGCGTCGCGATGAACAGGAGCGCGCCAAAACCCGTCGCGACGCCGCGGCCGCCGCGGCCCTCGAGGAACGCCGGCCAGCAGTGACCGGCGACCGCGGCCACTGCCGCGACGGCCGCCGCCACGCTCCGCTCGTCGGCAGATCCGTCCACGATCGCCGACGCGATCCACACGGACAGCGCGCCCTTCAGGATGTCGAGGATCGCCACGAGCAACGCGGCACCGAGACCGAGGTTGCGGTACGTGTTCGTCGCCCCCGTCGAGCCCGAGCCGACCGTGCGGAGGTCGACGTTGCGGTACATCCGGCCGACGATGTAACCGCTGGAGACCGACCCGATCCCGTAGCCGATGATGCCGCAGGCGACGATGCGAGCCAGGTCCATCAGTCGCGAGCTCCGCGGAACTGCAGGCGGATCGGGGTGCCCGGGAACGGGAAGCGCTCACGCAGCTTGTTCTCGAGGTACCGCTGATACGAGAAGTGGACGAGGTCCGGGCGGTCGACGAAGAACACGAATGTCGGAAGCGCGGCGTCCGCCTGGGTCACGTGGTGGAAGCGGACCTCCTTGCCGCGGACGGTCGGCGGAGGGTGCGAGCCGATGGCCTCGACGAGGAGCCGGTGGAGCTCGGCGGTCGAGACATGGGTGTGCCGCGTTCCGACGATCTTGACCGCGTCCGCGAGGGCGGCGTCGACGTTCCGTCCGTTCTTCGCGGAGGTGTAGTGGCTCGTCAGCCAGGGCGCGAAGTGGAACTCACGCGCCACGTCGGCCCTGAAACGTTCGGTCGTCTCCATGCCGCGGTCGACAGCATCCCACTTGTTGATGGCGAGCACCAGCCCCACCCCCGCCTCGAGCGCGTAGCCGGCGTTGTGGACGTCCTGATCGACGATGCCTTCGACCGCGTCGATGAGCAGGATCGCGACGTCGGCGCGTTCGATCGCCCGCACCGTCCGCAGGAGCGCGTACTGCTCGATGCCGTGCTCGATGCTTCCGCGGCGGCGGATGCCCGCCGTGTCGACCAAGAGGATCCGTTTCCCATCGCGCTCGAGCGCAGTGTCGACGGTGTCGCGCGTCGTGCCCGGCACCTCGCTCACGACCGCGCGCTGCTCGCCCACGAGCGCGTTCAGGAAGCTCGACTTGCCAACGTTCGGCCGGCCGATGATCGCGACGCGGGCGTCGTACTCGGTTTCTGAGGTCTCGTCCTCCGGGAGCGCGGCGACGACGGCGTCGAGCAGATCGCCGGTCCCGGTGCCCTGGATCGCGGAGACGGTGTGCACCTCGCCGAGCCCGAGCGAGTAGAACTCCGCGGCCTGGGCCTCGCCGCGCCAGGAATCGCTCTTGTTCGCCACGACGAGCACCGGCTTGCGGCTGCGTCGCAGCCGGTCGGCGACGTCATGCTCCACCGGCAGGATGCCGATCTTCGCATCGACGATGAACAGGACGACGTCGGCCTCATCGATCGCGGTCTCCGCCTGCGCGCGGACGGCAGCTTCCATCGGACCGGCCTTCGGATCGTCGAGCCCGCCGGTGTCGACGAGGGCGAACTCGCGGCCGCGCCAGTCCGCCGTCGCATACAAGCGGTCACGGGTGGTACCGGGGAGGTCCTCGACGATCGCGACGCGCTCGCCGACGAGGCGGTTGAAGAGCGTGGACTTGCCGACGTTCGGTCGGCCGACGATCGCGACGACCGCGCGTGCCATTAGCCCGCGAGCGCTTCGGCGCGCTCCTTCACTTCCAGGAGTGTCTCCATGGGCGTCGAGCAGCCACCGATGAGCCCGACGCGTTCGATGCCCTCGAGCCACGCAGGCTCGAGCTCGGCCGAGTCCTCGATGTGATACGCGATCTTCCCCTGCATGCGCGCGAGGTTCACCAGCTCGCGGGTGTTGGCTGAGTTCTTCCCGCCGACGACGACGATCATGTCGCTCTCACCTGCAAGCTCGGTGGCGGCGTTCTGCCGCTTGATCGTGACGGGGCAGACGGTGTTGAAGACCTTGAGCTCCTGGCTGATCTCGGCCACGTGACCCACGAGCTCCTTGAACGCCCAGGGCGGCTGCGTCGACTGCGAGACGACGCCGGCCTTTTTCATCCTCGGCAGGCGCTCCCACTCGTCCTTCGTCTCGACGATCGTGTAGTCGGTGCCCGCGAAGCCCACGAGGCCGACGACCTCGGGGTGCTCGGGCGTGCCGAGGATGATCACGCGGTAGCCCTCGTCAGCGAGCTGCTTCGTGAAGCGCTGCGCCCGCAGGACGAGCGAGCAGGTGGCGTCGATGCACTCGAGGCCGTGCTCCTCGATGCTCTTGCGCATCGCCGGCGGGACGCCGTGCGCGCGGATCACGACGATCCCCGAGTCCGCTTCGGCCGGATCCTTGATCACCTTCACCCCGCGCGCGGCGAGGCGCTCGCTGATCCGAGGGTTGTGCACGACCTGACCGAGATTGAAGACCGACTTCCCCGATTCGGCGGCGGCTTCGGTCAGCTCGACGGCCTTCTTGACCCCGAAACAGAACCCGTTCTCACGCGCGAGGAGGACTTCCACAGAGTCGAGTGTAGGCCGCTACATGGGTGTTTCGATCCCGTCGGCGTAATACCCGCGCATGTCCGCTGGGAGGAGCATCGCGACGCGGCGCATGATCGCGTCGGCGGTCTCTTGGTCGCTCGCGTTCTCGGGGAGTCCCAGGGCGTTCAACTGGAACGGCTCGCCGACGTTCACCAGGATCCGCGATCGGAACATCTTCGCTTCCGGCGTGCCGGCCAGACCGACCGGAAGGATCGGCACGCCGGACTTGCGCGCGAGGAACCCGATCCCGGGCAGCGCGCGATGCAGCATCCGGTCGCGGCTGCGCGTTCCCTCCGGAAAGAACGCGAGCGGATTGCCGGCACGCAGGACCTGGAGGCACATGACGACCGCGCGACGATCGCCTTCGCCGCGACGGACGGGGAAGCACCCGATGCCCCGCATGAGACCACCGACGAAGAACATCTGGAACGCCTCGATCTTCGCCATGAACCGCAGGGCCACGCGGAACGTCAGCTCGATGGCCGGCGGGTCCTTCCAGTCGATGTGATTCGCGACGACGATGTAGGGCCTGTGCTTCGGGATCCGGTCGCGGCCCTCGAGCCGCATGGCGTAGAGCGTGAGCCCGACGGCACGGACCGGAGGGAACAGCGTCTGCCACACCCACAGCCGTCGCTGCGGCCACAACGGGTCGCCGAGCAGCCGGATGAGCGTCAGGGCCGTTGGATCGCCGCCAGTACCTTGTCGAGCGCCTCGCGCACCGACAGCCCGTCGGTCTGGACGACGATCGCGTCCTCGGCAGCTTTCAGCGGCGAGACGGCGCGCTCGGTGTCCAGCTGATCGCGCCGAAGGATCTCGTGCAGGAGATCCTGCCGCGCGCGCCGCTCCCCGCGCGTCGCGAGCTCCTCTTCCCTCCGGCGCGCGCGCTCGCTCGCCGACGCGGTGAGGAAGATCTTCCGCTCGGCATGCGGAAGGACGACCGTGCCGATGTCTCGGCCGACCATCACGACACGACCCTGTCCCGCGAGCGCACGCTGTTGCTCGACCATCGCATCACGCACCCCAGCCACGCGCGCGACCTGCGACACGATGCGGTCGATGTCGGCCGACCGGATGTCCCACGTGACGTCGCTCCCATCGAGCAGCACGGTGTACGCGCGACCGTCCTGCGTCGTGGGCGGGCCGATCATGATCCGGACCTTCTTCGCTTGCTCCGTCAGCAACTGGGCGTCGTCCGGGTCGATCCCGCGCCGCATCGCGGCAAGGGCCACTGCGCGATACATCGCGCCGGTGTCGAGGAAGAGGTACCCAAGACGCTCCGCCACGAGCGCGCCGATCGTGCTCTTCCCCGCCCCGGCGGGCCCGTCGATCGCGATCGTTCTCGGCGTCGCCATTACGTCCTCGTCCTTCGTGCGGCCGGGCCGGGCTTTGCCCGCCCCGGCCGAGCCCCATTCAAGAGCACGCGGACCTCTTGCTTGGTCAGCTCGCGCCACTTCCCGAGGGGCACCGCGCCGAGTACCTGCGGCCCCATGCGCACGCGGCGCAGCCGCGTGACGCGCAAGCCGACGGCGGCGCACATCCGCCTCACCTGGCGCTTCCAACCCGTGCGCAGCACCAGCCGCAGCCGGCCCGGCGCGACGAGGCGTAACCCATAGAGCTTCCCTTCGCCCTCCTCCAGGTGAACGCCGCGGCGCAGCGCAGAGAGCTGGTCGGCCGTCGGCTCCGGCTCCACGTCGACCTCGTACTCGCGCTCGTGCCCGAATCGCGGATGAAGCACGCGCTCGGCCCAGGCACCGTCGTTCGTGAGGAGGAGCAGCCCCTCCGAGTCCGCGTCCAGACGACCGACCGGATAGAGGCGCTCGCGCGCGCCGACGAGCGACACCACCGTGGCGCGGCCGCGCTCGTCGCGCGCGGTCGACACGACGCCGGTCGGCTTGTTCAACAGGACGTAGCGATGCGCGACGGCGGTCTCGGCGCGGGCGCCGTCGACCTCGAGTGGCGCGTCCGGCGCCACCTTCTCCCCGATCGCGATGCGCCGACCGCGGCTGGTCACGCGGCCGGCGGCGATGAGCGCCTCGGCATGACGGCGCGATGCGACGCCGCGTTCCGACAGGAGCTTCTGTGCGCGCGCCGGAGCGACCTTCACTGGCTCCTCACCGCGTCGTCGCTGCGCACGCCCTCCGGCGTCAAGACCGATGGGAGCGCGTCGAGCGAGGTCAACCCGAAGCACTCGAGGAACTCCCAGGTCGTGCCGTACTCGAACGGACTGCCCGGCGCCTCGCGCCGCCCCAGCTCCTCGATGAGCCGGCGGGACATGAGCGTGTAGATCGTCTGGTCGCAATTCACGCCGCGGATCGATTCGACCTCCGCCCGCGTCGCCGGTTGGCGATATGCGACGACGGCGAGGGTCTCGAGCGCGGCCGACGAGAGCCGCAGCCGGTCCGCGCCCAGGTACGCCGACACGAATGGGGCCATCTCCGGCGCGGTGACGATCTGCCAGTCATCGCCCTCGTGCTGCAGCCGCAGTCCCGTGCCGCGGTACCACTCCTCGAGCTCCGCGAGCGCTTCGGCGACGGCCTTGTTCCCCGCGCCGATCGTTTTCGCGAGCTCGGCGCGGCTCACCGGCTTCTCCGCCACGAAGAGCACGGCCTCGACGCCGGCGGCGGTCGCGGAGCGCGTCATTCGGAAATCCCCTCCATCCGTCGGACCTTTCGTTCGATGCGGATCTCGCCGAACAGCTCGTCCTGCGTGATGTCGATGACCAAGCGGCGATACAGGTCCAGCAGCGCGATGAACGTCACGATCGCGTACCCCAGGGTCGGCCGCTCACCGAGGAGCGTACCGAAGGTCATCGCCGGCTGTTCCGCGATGAGCGCCTCGATCTCCGCGGTGCGCTGCTCGACGGAATAGCGCTCGCCCGGGACCTCGACCTCCTCTTCGCTTCGTCGCGTGATCGCGAGCACCTTCAGCCACGCTGCGGCGAGCGCATCGGGATCGCCGCCCTTCGGCGGCAGGTCGACGGTCCCGCCCTCGCGGTGGAAGACGCGCTCCCCGGCGCGCATCCGATCGCCGAGCGCTTCCGCCCGGCCCTTCGTCGTGGCGTATTCGATCAGCCGCAGCCGCAGCTCTTCCTCGGTGTCGGCCTCGTCGTCGTCCGTCGCGGGGCTGAGTGACGGCAGCAGGCTCCGCGCTTTCAGCAGCACGAGGCGCGACGCGATGTAGAGGAACGCGGAGACTTCATCGGCGGGAAGCGTGGCCATCGCCCGGACGCGCGCCAGATACCCGTCGGCGAGGTCGCCCAGGCGGACGCTGAACACATCGAGCTTCTTCTCCTCGATGAGCTCGAGCAGCAGGTCGAGCGGTCCCTCGAAGCCGGCAACGCTCACATCCGGAGGCCGGGGTCCCACGGGCATCACGGCAGCGCCTCGTGATCCGCCAGCGCGAGCAGCCGCGCGTCATCGTCACGCGGCGGGCTGTGGTGGCCGGCGATCAGGAAGACGACGCGATCGGATGCGCCCAGACTGCGGGCTTCCAGGGCGCCGAGCCGAGCGTGGTCCAGGTACCGCGCGAACGTCGAATCCCCTCGAGCGAGCTCGCGCCGCACCCGCGGCGCGCTCCACGCCAGCAGCACGCCGGCGACGCGATGCCAGAGCTGCGTGCTCGCGGGCTTCGCGACGTCGTGCAGCAGCCCGGCGGTGATCAGCTCCTCGTCCGCGCCGAGCGCGCGAAGGATCTCCGCCGTCCGCTCCGCGTGGCGGGCGTCGGCCGATGCGCCAGCGGCGGCGACCCGCAGTGTCTGCCGCGCGCGATCCATCATCGGAAGAAGCCTGGACCGAGGAAGAGCGACTCGAGCCATTGCGCGGGCACGATGACGATCGTCGAGAGGAACCGCCCGCCGAACAGCAGCAACGCGATCAAGATCATCGGCCCATACGCCTGGACCTGACGCCAGGAGTACTGCTGTCGCGGGGGCAGCAGGCCGTACACCACGTTCGATCCGTCGAGCGGCGGGATCGGCAAGAGGTTGAATACCGCGAGCAGGCAGTTGATGCCAACGACCGTCAAGAGGAACCGCTCATATTCGAATCCCATCGCCGACGCCACACCGAAACGCAACGGAAGCGCGAATGCCGCTGCCAGCGCCACGTTCGTGAGCGGCCCTGCCCCCGCGACGATCGCCACGCCAAAAGCGCCGCGAAGGCGCGCTTCGTTGAACGGCACGGGCTTTCCGTAGCCGAATCTGAACAAGATGATCATCAGGGTGCCGAAGATGTCGAAGTGAGCCAGTGGATTGAGCGTCAGGCGGCCCATGAGCCGAGCGGTGTCGTCCCCAAGCCGAGTGGCCGCGTACGCGTGCATGAACTCGTGGACCGTGATCGAGAGCAGGATCGCGACGACGAAGTCGACGAAACCGATCGGGTCCCGGCCGGCGTTCTGGATCGGGCTCTGAAGGCTGCCGGTGAGGAAATAGACCACGAGCAGGACGAGCGACAGGAGGAGCATCGGGTTGCCGCTGCCGGGGCCTCGGTATCCACGCGCTATCACTTTGTCGAGTCTATGGGCGCGGACGACCGCGTCGTTGACCGAACGTTGACGTTTCCCGATACCGCGCGGCGACGACAGCGAGCTTCGAGCCCGTTCAAATCGGCGTACTCGATCCGGCGTGGTGGTGGATGGCGTGGGAGGTTCGCGATGAAGCGCAGCCTGGCGACGGCGATCCTGCTTTCGGCGTCGATGCTCCTGTCAGGACAGCTCGCCCTCGCCGGCGAGAAATGGTGCGAAGAGGATCCGGTCCTCACGATCGACGGCCGGACCGTCGACTACACGGCGTCGTTCCCCTCGGCGAATCTGAGCGGGACGACCGTGAACTGGACCTTCCACATCCCGTCGAACGTCCTCATCGCGACCGCGATCACGCCCCCGGCGGTCGGCTCGCCGACGATCCCGTCAACGGTGACGATCATCCGTGACCAGCCGGCCTACCTGCTGCTCTCCGACGCGATCGTTTCCGCCAACGTCCTGTACGCGGCGAGCAGCTCATTCTCGACGAGCACCGCGGTCCAGGGATTGAACAGCTCGTGGAGCGCGTACTCCGGGAGGTCGAACAAGAAGCAGACGATCTCGACGAGCTACAGCACGCTGCCGCTCCTCTACTAGCGATGCGCACGCTGCGGCTCCCCCTTCGGCTATACGTCGCGGGCGTCATCGCCGCAGGGAGCGCCGCCCTGGCGCTCGGCACGCTCGTCCTCCGGCCGGAGGCGGGCGACGTCGGCGTCGCGGCCGTGCTCCTCCTCCTCGCGACCATCGCGCAGCTGCGACCGGTACACCTCACCCAGAAGACCAAGGTGACGGTCGAGGACGCCGCCACTTTCGCGGCCGCGCTGCTCCTCGACCCGGCGCTGGCCATGCTCGTGGCCGGCGCCAGCACGGCGATCGCGAGCCTGCGCAGGCGACAGAGCTGGTACAACCGCGCCTTCAACACGTCGGCGGTCGTCCTGGACACCGGCGCGGCCGCGGTCGCGTTCACCGTCCTTGCCGGCGGCGCCGGTCCGTCCCTTGCGACGCTGCCGGCCATCGCCGCGGCAGCGATCTTGAAGTTCGGCCTCAACTCGACGGTCGTCGACGTTGCGGTCGCGTTGCAGCTCCGCCGAAGGCCACTCGCGAAGTGGTGGGCTCGCCACCGCCGGGACACGGCGCAGCTGCTGTCGCTGTACGTCATCGGCGCGATCGGCGCCGTCGCGGCGACCGACTCTCCGCTGACGCTGGCCCTCTTCGTCGCACCGTCCGCCCTGGTGCTCCTCGCGCTGCGCAACATCGCCCGCATCGAGGCCCGGACCAAGCAGGCGGCTCACGCGCTCGCGCGACTCATCGAGCAGCGCGACCGCTACACCTACGGTCATTCGCAGCGCGTCGCCGACTACGCCGAGCGGCTCGCCCGCGCCATGCGCATGGACCAGGTGCAGATCGACCTGATCCGCGAGGCCGCGTTCCTCCACGACATCGGGAAGATCACCACCCCTGACGGCGTGCTCCTCAAACCGGGCGCGCTCGACGCGTGCGAGCAGGAGGTCATGCACGCCCACGCGGAGCAGGGCTACACGCTCCTCGAGAAGCTGCCCGCGTTCTGGGAAGGCGCCGACTTCGTCCGCTCGCACCACGAGCGCGTCGATGGCACCGGGTACCCGCGCGGGCTACGGGGGTGGGAGGTCCCGCTCGAGGTCTCGGTGATCGCGGTGGCGGACAGCTATGACGCCATGACGACCGATCGGGTCTACCGGAAGGCGCTTCCCTGGCCCGTCGTGCGGGCCGAGCTCCTCCGCGAGCGAGACCGGCAGTGGCACGCGGCGGTGGTGGACGCGTTCCTCGCGATGATCGACGGCGAGCGGACCGAGGCCGCCGCCTAGCCTGCCACCCGTGCGAGCACGAGCTTGCGTGGCGTGACCGGCCGCGCGCTCCAGGCGAACGCGTTGCGCACCTGCTCGATGGCGGCGGTGTCCGTCGGCTTTCCGGCGTGATGCACCTCGGCGTACACGGCTCCGCGCTCGACGCGGTCCCCGACCTTCGCCCGCAGGACGATCCCGGTGCGGTGGTCGATCGGCTCACCCTTCTTCTCGCGGCCCGCCCCCAGCCGGACCGACGCGATGCCCACTTCGTCCGCCGCAATGCGCCGCACGTACCCGGTGCGCGTCGCGCGCAGCGTCTCGACGTGCGGCGCGGCCGGCAGCCGGCCAGGGTCGTCGACCATCCGGGCGTCGCCACCCTGTGCGGCGACGAGCTCGCGAAATTTCGCGAGGCCGCTGCCATCGGCGATCGCGCGGTCGATGCGTCGCACCGCCGCGGCACGGTCGCGTGCCTTTCCGCCGAGGATGAGCATCTCGGCGCCCGCGAGGCGAGTGAGGGCCAGGAGGTCGGGCGGCCCTTCGCCGCGGAGCGTCGCAATGGCCTCGGCGACCTCGAGGCTGTTCCCCACGGCGCGGCCGAGCGGCTGCTCCATGTCGGTGAGCTCGCAGGCCACTCGCAGGCCGTGGGCCTTCCCGATCGCGACCATCGTGCGGGCGAGCGATCGAGCCTCGGGGAGCCGCTTCATGAACGCGCCGCTTCCGACCTTCACGTCGAGGACAACGGCGTTCGCGCCCGCGGCGATCTTCTTCGACATGATGCTCGAGGCGATGAGCGGGATCGAGGCCACCGTCCCGGTCGTGTCCCGCAGCCCGTAGAGCTTGCCGTCCGCCGGTGCGAGATCAGCGGTCTGGCCGGTGAGGACGATGCCGATGCGCTCGAGCTGCGTGAGGAATTCGGCTGTCGACAGATCGACGCGGTAGCCGGCGATCGATTCGAGCTTGTCCAGCGTGCCGCCGGAGAAGCCAAGTCCGCGCCCGCTCATCTTCGCGACCGGCAGGCCGCAGGCCGCGACGAGCGGGGCAACGACGAGCGTCGTCTTATCGCCGACGCCGCCGGTGGAATGCTTGTCGACCACCCGTCCGAAGCGCCGGAGATCGAGCCGCTCGCCGCTGGCCACCATCGCGGCGGTCAGGTCGGCGGTCTCGCGAATGTCCATCCCTCGCCAGACCACCGCCATGCAGAACGCGGCCATCTGGTAGTCCGGGATCTCGTCCTTGGTGTAGCCCTCGACGAGGAAGGCGATCTCCGCGCCGGAGAGCGCTCCGCCGTCGCGCTTCTTCTCGATCAGGTCGACCGTCCGCATCGTCAGAGCTTCGCGACCACGCCCTTGACGAGCGCCCCGAGCCGCGCGCCCGCGCGCTCCGCGACCGCGATGACCTGCTCTCCGGTCACGTGCTCGATCTGGCCGGGAATACCGGTGGCCATGTCGGTGACGGTCGCGATCGCGAGGATCCGCATCCCGAGGTGGCGCGCGGCGATCACTTCGGGCACGGTGCTCATCCCGACGGCATCGGCACCGAACCCCCGGAGCATCCGAAGCTCGGCGGGCGTCTCGAAGTTCGGACCTGACACGCCGACGTAGATCCCCTCGCGCAGGTCCGGGTCGACGGTCTTCGCGATCGCGCGCAGCTCCTCGGTGTACGTGCCGACCATGTCCGGGAAGCGCGGACCCAGCTTCTCGTCGTTCGGCCCGCGCAACGGATTCGCGGGCATGAAGTTGATGTGGTCTTCGATCAGCATGAGGTCGCCGGCTTTGAACTTCGGATTCAAGCCGCCGCATGCGTTCGTCAGGATGAGGGTGTCGATCCCCCAGGCTTTGAATACGCGCACCGGGAACGCGACCGCCGCCATGTCATAGCCCTCGTAGTAGTGGAGGCGCCCCTTCATCACCGCGACAGTCGTGCCGGCCAGGGTGCCGACGACGAGCTCCCCCGAATGCCCCGGCGCGGTGCTGCGCTCCCAGCCCGGGATGTCGGCGTATGGGATGCGCACGCTCTCGGATACGTCGTCGGCGAGCCGTCCCAATCCGGAGCCGAGGACGATCGCGACGCGCGGCTGGACCGCGGTCCGGGCGCGGATCGCCGCGACCGCGGCCTGCGGATCGAGGGCCGCCGGGGGTGGCTGCGCCATCACGAGGGCCCACCCTCTTCCTTGAGGATCTTCTTCCGGAGGAGCGTCAGGAACGGTCGCATCGTCGCGGTCCGGACGAAACGCGCGACCGGCTTCGCCCGCCGCACCTCGATCCGATCGCCGACATGGAGGTCGTGCTCCTCCTGGCCGTCGAGCGAGAGCCGCGCTGGCTCGTCTTGGACCTCGAGCCCGATCGTCTGATCCACGTCGAGGACGACCGCGTTCGGGAACGAGAGGTGCGGCGCGATCGGCACGATCATGATCGCGCGCGACGACGGGATGATCAGCGGGCCGCCGACGGACATGCCGTACGCGGTGCTGCCGGTGGCCGTCGCGACGATGAGCCCGTCGGCCCAGTAGACCGTGAACGGCGCTCCGTCGATCGTCACCTCGATGTGGATCGAGCGCACCTCGCGGCCGCGCGCTACGACGACGTCGTTCAACGCGAGCGCCTCGAGATCCGCGGCACCCTTCCGCAGTACGCGCGCCTCGAGCAGGGTGCGTTCCTCGATCGTGCACCGTCCGGCCGCGAGCTCCGCGATGAACCCGTCGAGCTCCGGCAGCGATCCGCCCGCGAGGAAGCCGAGGCGGCCGAGGTTCACGCCGAGGATGGGGATGGCGAGCGGCGCCAGCGCACGGGCAGCACGCAGCATCGTCCCATCGCCACCGAAGACGATCGCTGCTTCGGCGCCCGCGACCTCTGTGGCAAGAGCGGTCGAGTCGAGCCTCACCAGGGCGACCTCGTGACCCTTCGCGCGAGCCCGCGTCGCGGCGTCGCGGGCGGCGTCGAGCGCGACGTTCCAGTCGGGCCGGACCGCGAAGGCGAGCTTCATTCGGCCGCCTCGGCGGCTCGCTCACGGATGCGTCCCGGTGCCAGGCCCGGTTCGCCATTACGGCAGTGGATGAAGATCTCCCGGTTGCCCTCGCGGCCCGGAAGGCGCGAGGGCACGATCGCGACCGTGCCGACGCCGACCGCTGTGAATGCCTCACAGACCGCCACCGTCGCCGCGGCGCGGTCCTTCGCGTCCCGCACGATGCCGCCACGTCCCACGGCGTCACGGCCGGCCTCGAACTGCGGCTTCACGAGCGCGACCACATCGCCGCCTTCGCGCAGATGCCGGAACGATGGCAGCAGCGCGATGCGGAGCGAGATGAACGACAGGTCGGCGACGACGATGTCCACGCGGTCGGGTAGCTCGAACCCCAGGCGGGCGTTCACCCCTTCGCGCGCGACGACCCGCCCGTCGGTCCTGAGCTTCCAGTCCAGCTGGTTCTTGCCCACGTCGATGGCGTACACGCGGAGAGCGCCGCGCTGCAGGAGACAATCGGTGAACCCGCCAGTGGATGAGCCCACGTCCAACGCGACCATCCCCGCGACGTCGATGCCGAGCTCTGCCAGGGCTGCGTCGAGCTTCTCGCCGCCACGCGAGACGAACCGGGGGCCCTCGGCCACCGTGATCGCGGCCGCGTCGGAGACCGGCGCGGCCGCCCGGTCGGCGACCTCGCCGTCGACGCGCACGGCACCGGCCAAGATCAGCGCCTGTGCGCGCTCGCGGCTCGGTGCGAGCGAACGTTGGACGAGCAGCTGATCGAGCCGTGTGCGCCCGGCGCGGACCATCACCGGCGAAAGCCTATCCCTAGACTCCGCGCGATGCCGAAGCGTTTGCCACGTTCGCGCACGCTGAAGGGTGATCCGAAGCTCGCGTACTACGACTCGGGCGGTGGCGCGCCCGGCGAGCCGCCGATCGTCCTGCTCCATGGCTCCACGTTCCGCGCCGAAGATTGGGAGAACATCTTCCCGCGTCTCGCGACCCGCTATCGCGTCATCGCCTACGACGCGCGCGGCCACGGTAAGAGCGGGCGCGCGACGAGCTACGCCATCGACGCGCTCGCGGACGACCTGCTGCGCGTGATCGACCAGGTCGCCGGTGGGCCGGCCATCGTCATCGGCCATTCGCTCGGCGGGGCGACCGCCCTCGTCGCGGCAGCGACCCGCCCGGACCGGATCCGCGCGCTCGTGCTCGAAGAGCCGGTGGTCGACAACTGGGATCGTGACTGGCGGGCGCAGTACTACACCGACGTGCGCGCGGCGCTCGACAAGGCGGGCGAGCCGTCCGCGTTCAAGCGCGCGGTCGCGTCACTTCCTTTGCCGGCGCGCGGTCCGCGCGGCGAGCGGACCGTCGGTGAGGTCCGCGGCTTCTACGCCGCGGATCGCCTCGCGACGTACTACAAGGATGTCGACCCGGCGTTCGTCGAGCAGTTCGGCCACAGCAAGCCCGACGGGCACGAGCGGGTCGTGCGCGCGGTGCCCCCGATGCCGACGCTCCTGCTCGCGACCGGCGCAGCGGACGGCAGCGCGCTCAAAGATGGAGAGGCCGACGCGATAGCGAAACGGTGGCCCGACGTCCAGGTCGTGCGTTTCCCTGGCGTTGGCCACCGTATCCACGGACTCCGTCCGGAACCCTTCCTCGAAGCGCTCGAGCCATTCCTGCGAAAGGCCCGAGCCCAACCCATCGCTAGCGGACGGTGATGATCCAGTAGACCCCGGAGTCCTCGAGCCAGGTCGCGCCATCGATCACGCCGCGCACATCGAGCCGGTACGTCCCGGGGGTCGATGGCGCATGGACCTGGAACTGGAACCAGCCGACCTGGCTGGGACCGACATAGCTGGTCGAGGTGGTCGCGAGACGATTGCCGAGGCCGAGCTCCGGCCGCGTCACGTCGAGCGGTGAGCTCGTGCCGAGGCTCGCCTGCTGCCCCGGGCTTCCGATGTACCAGCCGCGGTACCCGTTGTTGCGGAGCGCGACCACGAGCGTCGCCGTCTGGCCCGGTGCGAGCGTCGGGTTCGGGCTCTGGCCCGCCCACGCGGAGTGGAAGCCCTGATCGAAGTTCGAGATGGTGGAGGTGCTGGCCCGGTCGGCGATGCCGCCGAAGTCCGCGTCCCAGTACCAGCCGTACTGCGAGCCACCGGAGTACGACCGGCCGATGCCGATCGCGCGGTACGCCGGATTCGTGAGCACCGCGAGGTGCGCCGGGCTGTTGATCCAGCCCTGGAGGACCTGATCGGCCGAGCTGTATCCGGCCGCGAGGTCTTCCCCGGCCCAGGTCGAGAACGCCGGGTAGCCGGCGTCGGCCATGCGCTGCGTGGGCGAGCGTCCGTCGAGCGAGGTGTGCTGGAAGTAGTTGTTCACCGACATGTCGGTGGCCATCCACTTCGCAGCCATGGTGAGCGAATCGGAGACCACGAGGGTCGACAGGCCGCGTGCGGCGCGGAAGCTGTTCACCTGCGAGAGGAGGTCGCCCTCTCCACTGTCGAGCGTCGCGGCGCGAGCGACGAAGCCGCCCCCGGCGAGCTCGGCGAAGGCGATGAACAGGAGCGCTGCGAGAGCGACCTTCTTCAAGACTGTTCCCTTCCCTGTGGACCGAGCGACCGTGCGGGTGCGCACGTTGCTCTTCTGGGAAGGTAAACCGCCAGGGTTGCCTTGGCGTTACCCCATCGTTACGCGATAGGTACTTCCATACCTGGTCGAGACCTTGGGCTTGCTAGGCCGGTGGGCGCTTCGCCTGTTGCGCGAGCGCGTCTGCGAGCTTGGTGATGCGCTGATCGGCCGCATCGAGCCGTTGGGTGCACTCCGCATAGAGCCGCAGGCCCTCTTCGTACAGCTTCACCGCCTCATCGAGATCGAGCTGGGGGTCCTCCAGCTTGTCGGCGATCGCCTCCAACCGCTCGAGTGCGGCCTCGATCGGTCGCTCGGTCTCACGATCGGCCATCGCCCACCTCCACCGATTCCACGCGCACCCCCGCCCGGCCGTCGCGCATCCGCAGCCGGGCCTGCTCGCCTGCACGAAGTGCGGCCGCTTCGGACCGCACGCGTCCATCCGGCCCTTCGACGATCGCGTAGCCCCGCCCCAACACCGCGAGCGGCGAGAGCGCTTCGAGCCTGCGGCGCGCGCTCACCGTCCGCTGCCGGCGGAGCGGCACCGCGCGGGCGATGGCCCGATCGATCGTCCGCCGGCTGTCGTCCAGCCGCAGGCGCAGCTCCGCGATGCGCGCGGCCGGTGCGCGCCGCTCGAGGAGCCGCATCGCGCTCAGGCTTCGGCGACGGCGGTCGCCCGCGATGTCCCTGACCCGCGCGTCGATCCGGCGGCGCAGCCTTGCGATCGTCGCGACGTCGGCGCTCGCATCCGGCACGACGAGCTCGGCTGCGACCGACGGGGTCGGGGCACGGACATCAGCCACGAGATCGACGAGCGTCACATCCGACTCGTGCCCGACGCCGCTGCAGACCGGCCGAGCGGTCCGCGACACGGCGCGGATCAGCGCTTCATCGTTGAACGGCGAGAGGTCCTCGGTGGCTCCTCCGCCGCGCGCGATGATGATGGCGTCGAGGTCGCGCAGCTGGGCGAGGCCGTCGAGGGCCGCGATCATCGACTCCACGGCGCCAACGCCCTGCACCTGGGCCGGGGCGAAGATCAGCTCCACGCTCGGGTCGCGCCGCAGGCAGACGGTCTGGACGTCGT
This sequence comes from Candidatus Limnocylindria bacterium, assembly GCA_036569845.1. Lineage (GTDB taxonomy): Bacteria > Chloroflexota > Limnocylindria > P2-11E > P2-11E > UBA4735. Next base: position 28,211 of record DATCPY010000065.1, read on the forward strand.
GCCACGCGGCGCCGGTCGGGCTCGTGATCACCCCGACGCGACGCGGGCGGGCCGGCAGGGGCCGCTTCCGCTCCAGCTTGAATAGCCCCTCCGCCTCGAGCCGCTTGCGCAATGCCTCGAGCCGCAGGAACGCTTCGCCCGCGCCGGCGGGCCGGACATCGTCGCACCGCAGGTTGTACGAGCCGCCTCTCAAGTACACGTCGACGTACCCGTGCGCGATGACCCGGAGGCCCGCCCGCGGCGTGAGCGGCACGTTCGCGGCCTGCGTGGCGAAGAGGACGCAGCGGATCTGGCCGGCGTTGTCCTTGAGCGTGAAGTGGACGTGCCCGGCCGACGACACGGTCGCCTCGGCGACCTCGCCTTCGACCCAAAGGTCCTTGAGGTCGTCGGCCGCGAGCAGTCGCTCGGCGATGCGGACGCTGAGCTGGCCGACGCGAATGATGTCGTTCGGCGCGCCGGTCACGACGCCCGTTCGATGTACTCCCCGGTCCGCGTGTCGACCTTGATCTTGTCGCCCTGATTCACGAACAGCGGGACGTTGACCTTGAGGCCCGACTCGAGCGTGGCCGGCTTGTTCGCGCCCGTCGCGGTGTCACCCTTGAGGCCGAACTCGACGCTCGTGACGGTCAGTACCACCGACGGTGGAAGGTCGACCCCGATCGGGTCACCCTCGTATTCGTTCAACGTCACGACCATGCCGTCGGTGAGGTAGTTCACGCCGTCACCGAGCTGATCCGCGTCGAGGGCGACCTGGTCATAGGTCTTGGTGTCCATGAAGTGATACAGGTCGCCGTCGTGATACATGTACTGCACGTCGCGATGGTCGAGTCGCGCCCGCGCGAAGCGGTCGCCGGCCTGGAACGTCTTCTCGATGAGGTCGCCACGCCGCACGTTCCGCAGCTTCATGCGGACCTGCGCGCTGCCCCGTCCCATCTTGATGTGCTGGAACTCGACGATCTGGTAGAGGGTGCCGTCGAGCTCGATCGTCATGCCGCGCTTTATCTCGCCAGTTGAGACCATTCTTTCCGCTACCGCGGGATATTTACTCCTTAGCTGCGCTGCTTGCGCGCTGTCGAAGCGTTCTGAAGAAGCCAGTTGACGGCTTCTTCGTATCCCGCGACTCCCTTTCCTATCACTTGATGCGCTGTGACGTCCGCCAGATACGTATGGTGCCTGAACGGCTCCCGCTTGCCGATGTCGGAGATGTGGACCTCGACGACGGGGAACGCGCACCCGGCGACGGCGTCCCGGAGCACGATCGAGGTGTGGGCCAGCCCGCCTGGGTTGATCACGCAGCCGTCCGCGTCGGCATGCCGTTGCAGGAAGTCGATGAGCGCGCCCTCGTGGTTGGACTGCATGTCTACGACCTGATGACCGGGTCCGGCGACCTCGTGGAAGCGCGCGATGACCTGTTCGAGCGTCGTCGTTCCATAGATCGCGGGCTCGCGGGTCCCAAGGGTGTTCAGATTCGGTCCGTTGACGAGCAGGAGCTTCATCGTCCCTCCACGATCGTGGCCGCCTGGCGCAGCGAGCGCGCGGCGACGTCGGTGACCTCACTGAACCGGCCGATCGTCCGCGGCAGGATCCAGCGCACCGAGCCGTGCCGGGCCTTCTTGTCGGTCGCGAGCAGCGACCACGTCCGCGCCGGCAGCTTCGCTCGCACGGGCAGCCCGGCACCTTTGAGCAGCGCCTCGAGCCGCGATCGGAGCGAGGTGGGCGCGAGATCGAGCACGTCGGCCAGCGCTGCGGCGAACACCATGCCGATGCTCACCGCCTCCCCGTGGGTCACGCGATAACCGCTCGCCGCTTCGTACGCGTGTCCGAGCGTATGCCCGAAGTTCAGCAGCTCGCGCAGTCCGGTTTCGCGCTCGTCGGCGCTGACGATGCCGGCCTTGACGCTCGCCGCGAGAGCGATCGACCCGAGCGTCGGGCCGAGATCGCCCGCGACCACCGCCGCCGCGGAGCGCTCGAGCTGCGCTACCGAGTCGCGGTCGGACAGGAACGCGCACTTCGCGATCTCCGCGAATCCCGAGGCACGCTCGCGACGCGGCAGCGAGGAAAGCACGCTCGGGTCGGCGAGCACCGCGTCCGGCTGATGGAACGCGCCGACGAGGTTCTTTCCCCCCGCGGTGTCGATGCCCGTCTTCCCGCCGATGGACGAATCGACCATCGCGAGCAGCGTCGTCGGGATCTGCGCCACGCGGACGCCGCGCAGGTATGTCGCGGCGGCGAACCCGGCGAGGTCGCCGACCGTCCCACCGCCAAGCGCGATGACACCGTCGTCGCGCCCGATGCGCGCCGCGCCGAGCGCCTCCCAGAGCTTCGCCAGGGCCGCGGCGGTCTTCGCCTTCTCGCCGCGCGGTACGCGGATCACGGTCGCGTCCAGTCCGGCGGCCGCGCAGGAGCGGCGGACCATCGGCGCGTATCGCGCGGCGGTGAACGGATCGGCGACGATGGCGACCTGGCCCTGCCATCCGATGTCGCGCAGGTGCGTCCCGGCGTGCTCGAGGAGACCCGCCCGGATGAGCACCGGGTACGGCCGAGACGCGTGCACGTCGATCCGAATGCCGCGCGCGGACACCAGCCACGCGGCGATCGCGAGCGCGACCTCGTGTGGCAGGGCGCCATCCACCGTGAACGAGGCATCGACGTCCGCATAGACGCCGCGCCGCTCCTTCAGGACACGCGCCGCGTGCTGGCGCGGTCCGACGTCGAGGTGCGCGCGCTTCCCGATCGTCGCCTTGATACCGCGGGCCACCGTGGCGACCGAGCCGGTGAGGCCGATGCGCAGGCCGAGCTCGGACATGCGCCGGCGGTTCGGCTCGAGCAGCACGGCGCCGCCGCCGGTCGAGACCACGATCGTCGCCGGCGTGGGCTGGAGCGCCGCGAGGGCCTCGGACTCGAGCGCGCGGAATCGGGGCATCCCGTCCTCGGTGATCACCTTCGTGCACGGTTTGCCTGCGGAACGCTCGATCTCGTCGTCGAGATCGACCGACCGGCCGCCGAGCGCCTCGGCGAGCAGCGGCGCCACCGTCGACTTGCCGATGCCCGGCGGCCCGATCAGGAAGAGGTGCATCAGCGGTCGGCGATCGGCTTCAAGCGCTCGCGATAGCGCGCGACGGCGGACGTGATGTCAGCGATCGTGTCCTCACCGAACTTCGCGCACAGCGCGTCGGCGAGGACGAGCGCGAGCATCGCTTCCGCGACGACGCCCGCGGCGGGGATGATGCAGACGTCGCTGCGCTCGACGTGCGCCGGGGCGGCCTCGCCGCTGCGGAGGTCGACGGACGCGAGGGGCTTCATCAAGGTCGAGATCGGCTTGAAGGCGACGCGGACCACGACGTCCTCGCCGTTGGTCACTCCGCCTTCGAGACCGCCGGCCCGGTTGCGGGGACGGCCGAAGCCGTCGCCCCGCCGCTCGATCGGGTCGTGCACCGCGCTGCCGCGCTCCCCGGCCGCATCGAACGCGTCCGCGAACTCGACGCCCTTCGCCGACGGGATCGACGCGAGGCTCTGGGCGATCCGGCCATCCAGGCGACGATCCCACTGCCCGTAGCTCCCGAGACCCGCGATGACCTTCGACGCGCGGACCGCCGTCACTCCGCCGAGCGTGTCGCCCGCGTCGCGCGCGGCCGCGATCGCGCTGACCATCCGGGCCGACGCGGCCGGATCGGCGCAGCGCACCTCGCTGCGCTCGATGGCGTCGCGGTCGAAGCCGGCCGTCGCGGTGACCTCGCCGATGCGGATCGTCTCGCTCAAGACGTCGATCCCGACGGCGCCGAGCAGCGCGCGGGCAACACCGCCTGCCGCCACGCGGGCCGCGGTCTCTCGCGCGCTCGCGCGCTCGATGACGTCACGGACGTCCTCGTGCCCGTACTTCAGCGCGCCGGCGAGATCAGCATGTCCGGGACGCAGACGCGTGACCGCGTCGGGCGCCTCGGCCACCGGCGTCACGCTCATCACGCGCTCCCAATTGACCGCGTCGCGGTTCTCGATCCAGAGGGCCACCGGTGCACCGGTGGTCTTGCCCTGGCGGACGCCGCCGGTGATGCGGGCTCGATCGTGCTCGATGCGCTGGCGCGCGCCGCGGCCGTAGCCCTGCTGCCGTCGCCGCAGGTCGGCGTCGATCGCCGCGCCGTCGAGGGCGAGACCCGCTGGGACCCCGTCGACGATGATCGTGAGGCCGGGGCCGTGCGACTCCCCCGCGGTGAGAAAGCGCACGTCCCTAGCTCACGCTCGCGAAGAGGGCCGAGCGCATGACGTCGATCGGCGCGTCCTGTCCGGTCCAGATCCGGAATGACGATGCGGCCTGCTGCAGGAGCATCGGCAGTCCGTCGACGACGTGGGCGCCTGCCGCGCGCGCCCGCTTCACGAGCGGCGTCGGCGCGGCGGTCGGGATGAGGTCGACGACCGCCAGACCGGAACGCAGCGGCGCACCGTCGAGGGGGTCCTCGCCACGCAACCCGAGCGAGGTGGCATTCACGAGCACATCCACGTTCAGAAGATCCGCGCGATCCGCCCACGCGACCGCCCGCAGCTCGAGCTCGACGGGGTGCGCGACCGATCTGGCCAGGGCCTGCGCCCGACCGAGGGTCCGGTTCGTAATGGACACGTGCGCGCCGCGCCGGAAGAGCACCGCGAGCACGGCGCGGGCCGCGCCGCCCGCGCCGAGGACCAGGACCCGCGCGCCATCGAGTGCCAGGTCGCGCGTCGCGAATTCGAAGCCCACGGCGTCGGTGTTGGAGGCGAGGAGCCGCTTCCCGTCCGGCGTACGCGACAGCGTGTTCGCGGCGCCGATCTCGGCCGTCGGCCCGTCCCAGGTGTCGACGAGCCGCATCACGGTCTCCTTGTGGGGCACGGTCACGTTCGCGCCGAGGAGCTCGCCGCTGCGGATCCGCTGCACGGCCGCGGCGAGCCCATCCGCGGTCACGTCGAGCGTCTCGTACGAATGCGGCAGCCCGAGGGCTCGGAACGCGGCGTTGTGCATCACCGGCGAGAGCGAGTGCTCGACCGGATGGCCGAGCAGGACCACAACGCTCACTTGCTCTATCTCCGGCCTGCGGCCGGAGACCGCTCAGGGCTGGTGGAGCTCACTCCTCGCGGCAAAGCCGCTCGTCGCTCGCTGTTCACTTGTTGCCGTACTTGACCCGGTTCGCCTCTTGTTCCTCGAGCGTGTTGGCGAACGCGTGATCGCCGGTGCCGTCGCCCTTGGCGACGAAGTACAGGAAGTCGGTCTTCTGTGGCTGGGCCGCGGCCTGCAGGGCGGCGAGGCCCGGATTGCAGATGGGGGTCGGCGGCAGTCCGGCGTTGAGGTACGTGTTGTACGGCGAGTCGAGCTTGAGGTCGTCGAGGGACAGCTCGCCCCAGTTGTCCTTCGCGTACTGGATCGTCGGATCGGCGTCGAGCTTCATCGAGATATCGAGGCGGTGCTGGTACAGCCCGGCGATGAGCGGACTCTCCTTGCGATCGCGAGCTTCCCGCTCGACGATCGACGCGAGCTTCACGACGTCGTAGATCTCGACCTTGCGCTCCACGGCGGCGGTCCGGAGGGCGGGCCCCGCCTTCGCCTCGAACGTGTCGAGGAGGACGCCGATGATCTGGTCCGCGGTCGCGTCCGGCCGGAGGAAGTACGTGTCCGGGAACAGGAAGCCCTCGAGCGATGTCTTCGGGTCGAGCCCGCTCAGGACGAAATTGTTCTTTGGGCCCACGACCGCGGCGGCCATGAAATCCTTCGCGCTGATCGAGGGGAATGCCTTGTTCACCGCCGCGGCCACCTCCGTGAGCCGCCAGCCTTCGATGATCCGCAGCGCCGTCTGGTCTCCCGGAGCCCTCTGGAAGAGGGTCGCCAGATCCCGGGGGCTCAGCGCCGCCGATACCTTGTACGTCCCCGTCTGGAGGGCGTTCTCCGTTCCGGTCTCGTACAGGACGTACTTGAAAGCGAGCGCGGACTTGATGAGGCCGGCCTTGAGGAGGTCGGCCGCGATCTGCGAGGCGATCGCGCCGCGCCGGACGGTGAAGTCGACGGTCTTGCCGTTCGGGTCCGCGGGCGCATCCACGAGGGGCGCCACCGACGGCGCGATGATCGCGCGCACCGCCGATTGCTTGAGCAGCGTGTCGTGATCATCGGCCGCCTGGACGATCGCGTCGGTCGCGAGCGGGCGGGCAAGGAAGAACAGGCCGACCGCCACGAGGACGACGACGAGGGCGAAGATGAGCGGACCGCCGCTCGAGCGCTTGCGCGGCGGCCTCGCGCGGCCCCGAGCCGGCGCGCGGATGGGCCCGCGATAGATCGGCGCGGTCAATTCATCACCGCGCCTTCGGCGCGTCGGCCGCAGGCGCTCGCTTCGTGCTCAAGAAGTCTTCGAGGAGCACGCGCGCGGCACCCGCGTCGGGATCTTCGGCGCCGCGCCGGGCCGCCTCGACAGTCGTGTTGCGCTCGTCGTAGAGCTGCACGGTCAGGCCGGTCGGCTCGAGCGATGCGGCGAAGCGGCGCACGCGTTGCGCTTGCGTGCCTTCCTCACCACGCAGGGTCAGCGGCAGTCCGATCACGAGAGCGCCGACCTCCTCGCCGCGTGCGATCGAGGCGATCCGTTCGATGTCCGCAGCGAGGCGTCGCGATCGGCGGAGGGTCGGCAGCGCGCGCGTGAGGCCGAACGCGTCATCCCCGACCGCGAGACCGATCCGGCGGTCGCCAACGTCGAGCGCAAGATAGCGCACGTCAGTTGACCGCGATCCGCGCGTCGAGCAGCGGCATCCGCGGCCACCAGCTCGGGGAGATCCGCAGGTCGGTGACCCGGAGCCCCTGGGCGGCAAGGACGTCGCGGGCCTCGGCCGGCGTGCGTCCGGCGAGCGCTCCGCGGATCCGGGCCGAGTCGAGCTGGGCGGACTGGCTGCCGGCGGCGGTGATCTTCCAGGTGACCCCGTTGTCCGCGACGCTCGCGATCGCGTTGAACTGGGCCGTGCGCTCGTCCAGGGCGTTGCCCGGCGAGGCCATCGTGCGGTAGCGCTCGAGGGCGGCCTTCGTCGGCTGATCGCCCGCGACGGCGAAGCCCTGCACGCTTGCCGAGACCGAAATGTCAAAGGTGGCCACCTCCTTGCCGACCACGTCGCTGACGCTTCCCTGCGACGTCAGCGACGGCGTCCCGACGTAGATGAGGGCGTCGCCGGTGAGCTGCGACTTCCAGCGCAGCTTCTGGTTGTTCGCTTCATCCGCAAGTGCGCGGTCCACGCTCGCCTTCGCCGTCGCGGCGGTGTAATCCTCGGCCTTCACGACCGGGATGGTCTTCGTCGCGCCGCCCGCGGTCGCAGCGGGATTCGTCACAAGGTAGCGGCCGCTGTTGCTCACGATGATCCGGTTCGCGGCGATGTTGCCGCTCGCGCCGCCGAGCACCGCCTCGACCCCGATATCGGCGGTGCCGGGGATGACGGTCACGAAGACGATGACGCTGCGCGGCAAGGTCTTCGTCTCGGTCGTCGCGAATTGGATCCGATCACTGCCGGTCGTGGTCTGGACGACCGTGCCCCTGGGGATCACCAGGTCGTCCGTGGTCTGATTCGAGAACCGCACCGATCCGGTCGCCTTCACATCCTCGGTGCGCGCGCCGGTCGCGGTACCGGTCACCTTTGTCGTGATCGTCGCCGAGAGCGGCTGGGCCGGGACGTCGCCGCCGGCGCCCGCCCGGATGGTGAAGGTCGCACCGGGCATCGGGATGGCGGACGGCGACACGGTCACCGCGGCCGAGGGCAGCACGACGATGAGCAGGAGCGCGAGCGCGCCGAGGACGCTGGCGGCGATGCCGATGGCCCGCGCCGGGGATCCAAGCGAGGGCGCGGGCCGTCGCGCGGCGACGCTCGCGAGCGGTCCGCGCCGGGGCGCGCCGAGCTTCTCGGTCGGATCGAGCTCTTCGCGCTCGAGCGAGCCCAGTGTCGCGTACGCGGGCACATGGACCGACGCCGCGATCGAACGCGCGCGGGAGTCGCTGGACACCACGGCGAGGCGTCGCTGACCGGCGAGCCCCCGCGCGACCTCGAGGAACACGGCATTGCGCGCGAACGGCGCGCCGGCGGGAACGACGAACACGACCGGCGCGTCGGCCGGCGCGGTGGCCAGCCGCTCCGCGGCGTCGAGGATCGTGGCCCGGGCGTCCAGGTCGATCACGGTCCGGGTCACGAGTACGCGTCCGCGCCGAGCGCAGCGGCACCGGCCGCGACGAGGTCATCTGCCCCGAGGGTCGCGTCCGCCACCAAGCGCGGCACGAGGCTCGTGCGCAACGGGAGGACATCAACGGGGCTCCCCCGCTCCGCGGTCGCGGCGGCGGCGAGCGCGCTCGCGAGCGCCGCGAGCGCCTCGGGCACCCCGGCCACGTACCACCGGCCCGGCTGCTCCAGACCGAGCGACCGCACCGTCGCGACGATGCAGCGCGCCCATACGGAGGCATCGGATGCGACCGCGCGCGCGATGAGCGCATCACGACCCACGGCGAACACGCGTGTGCCGGTGACCCGGCTGTCTCGGACGACGGTCACCGTGGTCTGATCGGCCGCGAGGCGGGCGATCCCCGCTTCGGCCACACCCGACTCCGCGACCAGCCGCCCGAGCGCGTAGGCGCCCGACGTCGCCGTGCCTCGCCGTTTCGCGGACTCGAGCGTCGCGGTGGCGCCGCCGGCCTGGACGAGCGGAGCGAGTGCGACGTCGGTCCGCACCTCGAGACGCTGCCCGCGGTCGCCGACCGGCGAGCCGAGACGGCGGCCGTCGAGCACGAAGCCGCCGACGTCGTCGCGCAGCTCGGCCGTCGCGATGCCCCGCAAGGCCGGGTCATCCCCGGCGAGGTCGCGGGCCGAGCGCGCAGCCGCCTCGCGCGCGAGCCGGATGGCCTTGACCGCTTCTCCCGGCGAGACCGCATCCCGCTGATCCTCGCGCTCGAAGGTGGTGCTCTCGTGATAGGTCCGGATGTCATCGCCGTCGATCGCGACGACGACTTTCTCCGCGCGCGCCACGCGCTCCGCGGCCGCGAACGCAGCGACGAGCGCATCGCCGACCGCGCGCCGATCGGAGATGTAGCCGCCGCTCAGCGCGCTCGCCGGGATCGGCGCGTGGCCGACGCCGGTGACGCGGAAGCGACCGGAGTCGCGATGACCGACGACGACGCGCACGGCTGCCGAGGCGAGCTCGACCCCGGCGACGCCGGGACTAGCCACGACCTCCGAGCTTTTCGCGCACGGCGCGCGCGCCGGCCTCGAGCGCATCGCCGAGGCGCGCGGGGTCCTTGCCGCCACCGGTCGCGCTGTTGGCGGGGCCGCCGCCGCTCCCGCCGATGATCGACGAGAGCTCCTTCACGAGGTTCCCCGCGTGCACGCGCTCGACGAGATCCTTGCTCACGGCGACCGCGAGCCCGGGCCGGCCCCCATGGGTCGAGCCGAGCACGGCGACCCCTGAGCCGAGCCCTTCGCGCACCCGGTCGGCCAGGCCGCGGAGGACCTGCTGGTCGTAGTCGCCGACGTCCAAGACGACGAGCTTCGCGCCGCCGACGGCCTCCGCCTTCGCGACGAGCCCCGCCGCGGTCTGATCGACACCGCTCTTCTGCAACGACGCGAGCTGCTTCTCGAGACGCTCGCGCGACTCGGCGATCTGGACGACGGCCTCAGGCAGGCGCGCCGGCGGCACCTTGAGCGCGCCCGCGGCGCGGTCGACGCGGTCGCGCATTTCGTGGACCTCGCGGAGCGCGCCTTCGCCGGTCACCGCCTCGATGCGCCGCACGCCCGCCCCGATCGACTCCTCCTTCGTGATGAGGAACAGCCCGATGTCCCCAGTGCAATGGCAATGCGTCCCGCCGCAGAGCTCGCGCGAGGTCGGGCCGGCCTCGACGACGCGGACCAGGTCCCCGTACTTCTCGTCGAAGAGGTGGGTCGCCCCGGACGCCAGCGCATCCTGCAGCGGCATCGACTGCGCGTGGACGCTCGCGTTGGTAAGGATCGCGTCGTTCACCTCGTCCTCGACCCGCCGCAGCTCCTCCGCCGTGAGCGCGCGGCCGAACGTGAAGTCGAAACGGAGATTCGGCGCATGGACGAGCGAACCCGCCTGATGCACATCGTCGCCGAAGCTGCGGCGCAACGTGGCGTGTAGGAGGTGCGTCGCCGTGTGGTTGCGCATGGTGTGCCGGCGCACGTCTTCGTCGACCGACGCGCGAGCGGGCGCGCCGGCGCGCAGGACCCCGTCGACGACCTTCGCGCTCATGACGATGACCCGCGCGGCGGCGGTCTGGGTGTCCGCGACGAGCGCGCGGCCCTCGGAGGTCGTGATGTCGCCGCGGTCGCCGACCTGGCCGCCGCCCTCCGGATAGAAGGGCGTGCGGTCGAGAACGATCTCGACGTCCTGGCCCTCGCGCGCCTCGTCCACGCGTTGGCCACCGATGACGAGCGCGCGGATGACGGCGTCGGACGCGAGCTCGTCGTATCCGGTGAAGGTGCTCGAGAGACCCTCCTTCTCATGGAGGTCCGCGTACAGCTGGCCGAAGCGCATCGCGTCCTGCGAGAACTTCGCGGCCGCGCGGCCGCGCTGCCGCTGCGCGTCGAGGAGCTTCTTGAAACCGGCCTCGTCGACGCCGATCCCCGCGGCGGTCACGAGCTCTCTCGTCATCTCCATCGGGAACCCGAACGTGTCGTACAGCCGGAAGGCCGTTTCCCCGTCGATCTCGCCTCGGCCGCCCTGCTTCGCCGCGGCGATCGCCAGGGTGAGCTGCTCCATCCCGCTCGTGAGCGTGCGCTCGAACTTCTCCTCTTCCGCGCCGATCGTCTCCGCGATCCGCTCGCGGGCCGCGGTGAGCTCGTGGTAATGCTTCTGCATCGACTTCACGACCTCGCCAGAGACCTGCGTGATCGCGCCGGTCCGCAGGCCGAGCCGCCGGGCGTGGAGTGCGGCGCGCCGGATGAGCCGGCGCAGCACGTAGCCGCGGCCCTCGTTGGACGGCGCGATGCCGTCGGCGATGAGGAACGCGGCCGCGCGCGCGTGCTCGGCGACCACGCGCATTGAGGTGTCGCCTGCGGTGTCGTCGCCGTACTTCTTGCCGGTGAGGGTCTCGATCTTCTTCATGAGCGGCTGGAAGAGATCGGTCTTGAACGTGTCGGTCACGCCCTGGAGGACCTGCGACGTGCGCTCGAGGCCCGCGCCCGTGTCGATGTTCCGCTTGGAGAGCGGCACCAGGGTGCCGTCCTCCTTGCGGTCGTACTGCTGGAATACGAAGTTCCAGATCTCGAGGTAGCGGCCGCAATCCTCGCCCGGGTTGCAGTCGTGTGGCTTGACGCCGGGCTGCGGGCCGCGGTCGACGAAGACCTCGCTGCACGGCCCGCATAGGCCGGTCGGGCCCGGCGACCAGAAGTTCGTGTCGTCGCCCTTCGCGAGGTTGCCGAGCCGGAACACCTTCTCGGGCGGCAGGAGCGCGAGCTCCTTCGTCCAGATGTCGAAGGCCTCGTCGTCATCGAAGTAGACGGTCGCGACGAGCGTCTTCGGATCGATCTCGAACTGCTCGGTCAGCAGCTCCCAGCCCCAGCCGATCGCTTCCTTCTTCCAGTAGTCGCCGATCCCGAAGTTGCCGAGCATCTCGAAGAACGTGTTGTGGTACGTGTCGAAGCCGACGACGTCGAGATCGGTGGTCCGGAAGCACTTCTGGACCGTGACCAGCCGCTTCGCCGGCGGCTGCTTCTTCCCGAGGAAGTACGGCACGATCGGCTGCATCCCTGCACTGGTGAACAGGACGCTCGGGTCGTCCTTCAGGACGAGGGGCGCGCTGGGCAGGCGGTGATGGCCCTTCTCCTCGAAGAACTTGATGAATCGCTCGCGGATCGTCTGGCTGTCTACGGCGAACGTCCCTTCATACAACGAAAAACGCGGGTCACGGTCGGTCGACCGGCTCCCGCGTTCCCCGTTGAAAAGGATACGGGACTAGGACTTCGAAGCGGTACCACCTCCGGTGGTGCCGCCCGAGCGGCCGGTGCCGGTACCGGTCGTCCGCGCGCTGCCGGTGCTGTCCCATTCCTTCTTCGCGTCGCCGATGATCTCGCGCCCCTTCACGGTGACATCGTCGGCGATCTTCTGCGCAATGCGCTGGAGATCGTCGGCCCGCTTCTTCAGTTCGTCCGCGCGGGTCTGGAGCTCACCGCGCATGCCGTCGCCCGGCTTCGGCGCATAGAGCAGCGCTCCGACCGCACCGAGCAAGAGACCAAATATGAAACCCATGTCGTTACCCCCTGATGCCTTCTAGGACCATGACCGAGAGCGAGGCAAGACCTGCGCCAACGCAGGCGAACAGTACCTGCGCCTCCCCGAGCGTACCGGTCCGCCATCCGCCGATCTCGCCGAGGGTCTGCGCCGCGAGCACCGCCGCGGCCGCGAGGATCCAGGCCGCCGGCATCCCCCTTGGCCGTCCGAAGACCGCCCGCACGGCGGCCGGGACGCCGATCGCAACGAGGGCCAGCGGGACGAGGGCCGGCGGCAGGTCAGTCCGCCGCGGCCGGCGCAGACCGGGCGACCGCGACCGGCGCCCGCCTGCGCGCGATCCACGCCGGGAACGCGAACAGCGTGACCGCGCCGGATCGTCGCGCGAGCTCGGGCTCGAGCTCGCCCGCCGGCATCCGCACGAACCCGGCGAACGCGAAGAGCGGCAGCAGGAAGAAATAGGAGAACAGGCTTCGATACGCGAAGAACAGCGGCAGCGTCGCGAGTACCGCGCCGAGCTCGGGACTGGTGCGCCGTGCGCGCCACGCGACCGCGACGCACACGGCGAACGCGGCTGCTTCGAGGGCCGTGTACGCGAGCGGCGGCCAGAGGGGCAGGACGCCGTTCAAGGCGGCGAAGATGATGCCCGCGCCGCGCGGGAACATCGGGTCCGCGATCGGCGCGGTCACGCCCGCGAGCCACGCGCGCGGATCCATGACGATGAAGGGAAGATCCACAAGGGCGAACACGGCCATGGCTGCGGCGCTCTTTCGCACCGCGGCCCTCCACCCCTCGCGGGTCGCGATAGCGATGAAGAAGAACACCGCGTAGAACCACGCGATCTGCTTCGTGGCGCAGGCGACGCCGAACAGCACGCCGCTCCAGCGCTTCTCGCGCCAGATCCACGCCGCGACGAGCGGGAGCGCGAACAGGAGGTCGGCGCTGCCGCTGACCGTGAACGCCGCGAGGCTCGCCGCGCCGAGAAGCCCGGTGAGGACGAAGGGCCGCAGGCCGGCGGAGGCGCGCACGAGGACCAGGGTCATGGCCGCCAGCAGGCACAAGACGTACAGAAGGTTCGTGTCCCAGCCCAGCGCGACCCAGGGCGCGATGAGCACGAAGGACAGCGCCGGGTACGACGGCTTCGACTCGAACTCGACGTTCTGGGTGCTCTCGAGGCTGCGGCTGGCCCACACCGTGTCGAGCTCGCCGTCGGTCGGGTACGACCCGTCGCGCGCGAACAGACCCTGGCGCAGCGGCGTCGTGCGATCCGCTCCGATGCCAAGACGGGCGTAGCACGTGAACACATCGAGCTCGGCATAGGGGTCGCGGCCGTCGAGGAACAGCCGCGCCGCGCACTCATTCAGGGCGATCGCATCGTTGTGGTACGGCGTCCAGTCGCCGGAGTGCTGCCGCGGCGCGGCGAAGAGCCACGATGCGCCGACGAGCGCCATGACACAGACGACCAGCCACGCGGCGCGGTGCGTCCGCACGTACCGCTGGACCGGCGGACTCTTCGCTTCACCGCGGCCGTCGCCGGTCATCGCGACGGCGAGCATCGCGATGCTCGCCGCGATCGCCAGAACGACCAGCACGGCGCCGTACGGGCTCGGTCGGTAGATGACCATCGAGTTCACGAGGCCGGCGTAATAGAGGACAGCGCCGCTCAGGGTGATCGCGACGAGCCGGACGAGGGCACGCATCGCCGCTACGCCGCGAGCGGGCGGTCGACCACGCCACCGCCGATGACCTCGTCATCGCGGTACAGGACGGCAGCCTGGCCGGGCGCCACGAGGGCGGCCTGGGCCAGCTCGAGCACGGCTCCGCTGCGGTCCGTCGACATGCGGACCTCCGACGCAAGCGGCGTGCCCCGATACCGAAGGACGGCCTCCGCGGTGAAGACGTCCGCAGGCGCGGCGTCCGCCGTGAACGTGACGTCGCGTAACGCGTACGTCCGCGTGGCGATCTCGTCCCGGCGGCCCACGACCGCGACCCCGCGCTCGGGCTCGAGGCGCAGGACGTACAGGCGCTCGCCGGTGGCGACGCCGACGCCCGCGCGCTGACCAACGGTGAGGCCGCCAACGCCGGCATGCGCCCCGATGACGGTGCCGTCGGCGCGCTCGATGGGTCCGGCGGCGAACGCCTCCGGGGCGCGGGCCCGGACGAAGTCGCGGTAGTTACCGCCGATGAAGCAGATGTCCATGCTCTCCGCCTTCGCGGCATTCGGCAGGCCGAATCGGGCCGCGAGCGCGCGAGTCTCGGCCTTGTCGGCGAGCTCGCCGATCGGCAGCTCGAGCGCGCCGAGCTCGCGCTGGCCCAGCATGTACAGCGCGTAGGACTGGTCCTTGTTCGGGTCGCGCGCGCGGAGCAGCCGGCGCCGGTCGCCGGGTCCCCCGGCCACCCGGGCGTAGTGACCCGTCGCCAGGCGCGAGGCGCCGAACTTCCGGGTCACGTCGCCGAGCAGGGCCTCGAACTTCACGTAGCCGTTGCACGCGACACACGGATTCGGGGTCTCCCCCACGGCGTACGACCGCACGAAGCGATCGACGACCTCGCGTCCGAAGACCTCCGCGTAGTCGAGGGCATAGAACGGGATCCCGAGGTGCGCGGCCGCGCGACGCGCATCTTCGCCTGCCGCGTCCGTCCCGCAGCAGCGCGGGGCGTCGCTGCTCGTGCCGACAGGGGTCAAGCGCATCCAGACGCCGACGACGTCCTCGCCCCGCTCGACGAGGAGCGCGGCCGCGAGCGCCGAGTCGACGCCACCGCTCATCGCGACGAACACCCGATCGCTCACGGCGCCGCCCGGACTCGCGCGTCCAGCAGGGCCGCGCGCAGCGCGCCGATCGCCATGAGGGCGCAGGCCTCCTTGCGCGCGGGCAGTCCACCGAGCGCGTTCAACACGTCGGCCGGCTCGAGACGCGCAGCGTCATCGACCGGCAGCCCGTTCGCCAGCTCCGTCAGCACCGACGCGGACGCGATCGCCGCGGTGCAGCCAAAGGTACGAAATCGCAGCTCGTTCACCCGGCCGTCAGCGACACGCAGGGTCATGACCGTCCGGTCACCGCACGACGGGTTCGCGTCGGCACCGGTGCCGCTCGGATCGGAGAGGGTGCCTGTGTTACGCGGACGGGTCAGGTGATCCAGGGCGACGTCCGAATAGTGATCGCCCTCCGTCACGCGGCGACGCCTGAAGCGGCGCGAAGACGCGCGACGATGGGCGGAAGCGCGGTGAGCAGCGCATCGATGTCGGCGTCGTTCGTCGCCCGTCCCAACGTGAGGCGCAGCGATCCCTGCGCGACGTCGCGATCGAGGCCGAGTGCCAGGAGAACATGCGACGGATCGGTGTCCCCGCTCGTGCACGCGGAGCCGCTCGAGACGCTGAACCCCTCGAGGTCGAGCGAGACGACGAGGGCCTCGCCCTGCGTCCCGCGGAAGCAGAACGATGCGTTGTTCGGCAGCCGATCGGTGCGGTGGCCCGTGAGCAGCGCGTCCGGGATCCGCGAGCGGATGCCCTCGATCAGCCGGTCACGCAGCGCCGCCTGGCGCGCCGACTCGGTGGCGCGCTTCGCGGTCGCGATGCGCATGGCCGCGCCGAGCCCGACGATGCCGGCGACGTTCTCCGTCCCGGTCCGGCGGCCCTTCTCCTGCCCGCCGCCGGTCTGCACGGTCGCGATCCGCGTGCCCGCCCGTACGTACAGCGCGCCGACGCCCTTCGGTCCATAGAACTTGTGCGCGTTCACGCTGAGGAGATCGACGGCGAGCGTGCGCATGTCGATGTCGAGCGCCCCGACGGTCTGCACCGCGTCGCTGTGGAACGCGACTCCACGCTCCTTGCACAGCGCGCCGATCAAATGGATGGGCTGCAGCGTCCCGATCTCGTTGTTGCCGTGCATGACCGACACCATCGCCGTGCGCTCGTCGAGCGCGGCCCGCACCGCGTCGGGCGACACCCGGCCGTCGCGATCGACGCCGAGCACTGCCACGCGTGCCTGACCGTGGGCAGCGAGGTCGTGTGCGGTATCGAGCACCGCGTGGTGCTCGATCGCCGTGGTAACGATGCCGTCGGCCTCGCCTTCACGGGCCTTCAGCACCCCTCGGAGCGCCAGGTTGTCGGCCTCGGTGCCGCCCGAGGTGAACACGATCTCGGCGGGATCCGCTCCGATGGCCTGGGCGACCTCGTCCCGCGCGCGGTCGACGAGGGCGCGCGCCCGCCGCCCCTCGGCGTAGATGCTCGACGGGTTCCCGGGGACCTCACGGAGGACCTGCGCCATGAGCTCACTGACCTCCGGATCGACCGGGGTCGTGGCGGCATGGTCGAGATACACGCGCCGCATCGATGGAAAGTCTAGGCGGGCTTGCGCGAACCGACCACGTCGAGCGTCATCGTCTCGCCTCCGAGCACGCCGCGCACGACCTTCAGGTACGTCCGGAACCGCCGGTAGTGATCCGCACCCACGAGCTGGACCAGCCGCTCGCGATGGGCGTGCATGTTCGAGAGCCACCGGTCGAGGGTCCGCTGGTAGTGCTCGCGCGCGATCTGATGGACGACCTGGACCTCGAAGCCGGCTTCGTTCGCCAACCGGAGCTCGTCGGCGAGCGTGCGGTAGTTCCCGGTGGACCCGTAGATGTCGTTCACGAACGCCATCGCCCGGGTCACGGCCGCGTACCGCTCGTGCGCGAAGTGGAGCTCCTTGTTCAACATCCAGCCGCCCTCGCGGAGCAGCGCTTTCGCGCGCGCGAAGAAGCCGCCCAGGTCCTGGAAGTGCACGATGACCTCGTCGGTCAGGACCGCGTCGAACGGCTCGTCGTCGGCGTACTCGCGCCAGTTCCGCACGAGAACCTGCGCCGCGACGCCGTGACGCGCGATCCGCTCCATGGCGGCGGCCTGCTGCGTCGGCGACAGCGTCAACCCGACCCCGCGCACGCCGTAGCGCTTGCACAGATACGTGAGCGGTCCGCCCCATCCACAGCCGACGTCGAGGATGCGCTGGCCCGGCCGAAGGCCCACGAGCCGCGCGAGGAGATCGAGCTTCGCTTCCTGCGACGCCGTCTCGTCGCTGTCCGCGGTCCAGAGGTTCGCGGAGTAGACGTTCCACTCGCCGCCAGTGATCGTGTAGAAGAACTCGACCGGCTGTTCGTAATGCACGTTCGTCCGCGCCTGATCCTCCTGCGGCGTGAACGCCTGGTAGAGGCTGCGGGCGTCGGGCGGCGGCACGTACCGGCCGGGCACGCGGGCAGGCTAGACCCCCGAACAGCCGTTGGCGAGGCGTAGAGTCGCGCCCGTGAACGAGCCGAGAACGCGCGAGGGCGGCGCGTCGCTGCAGGTCGGACCTACGCTGCGCGAGGAAGAGCGCAAGGTCGTCACGGTCGTCTTCGCCGACCTGACCGGCTCGACCGCGCTCGCCGAGCGGCTCGACGCGGAGGACCTCCGCGCGATCCTGACGTCGTTCTTCAACGGGGTCGCGACGGTCGTCCAGCAGTTCGGCGGGACCGTGGACAAGTACGCCGGTGACGCCGTCATGGCGGTCTTCGGCGCGCCGGCGGCCCACGAGGACGATCCCGAGCGCGCGATCCGCGCGGCGCTCGGCATGGTGGAGGCGGTCGAGCATCTGAACGCGGAGCTCGACCGGGATCGCGGTCCGAGGCTCGGGCTCCGCGTCGGCGTCAACACCGGCACCGTGATCGCCGGCTCGATCGCGCCCGGCGTCCAGGTCGCGTACACCGTCGTCGGAGATGCGGTGAACACCGCCCAGCGACTGCAGTCCATCGCTCCTCCAGGCGGCGTGCTCGTGGGACGGACGACGCGCCGCCTCGCGGACCGCACGTTCACGTTCGAGGAGCTCGAGCCGGTGCGGGTGAAGGGGAAGGCTCAGCCCGTCGCCGCGTTCAGGGTGGTCGGGCCACGGAGCCAGCCGGGGATCGGCGCCAAGCTGCGCTCGGCGCTCGTCGGTCGCGACGCGCAGCTCGGTGCCCTGGTCGCGGCGGTCGACGCCGTCGCGCGAGGCGAGGGCCGGATCGCCCTCATCACGGGCGAACCGGGGATCGGCAAGTCCCGGCTCCTTTCCGAGGCGAAGCGGGCGGGGAACGCCCGCGCCGTGACCGGGCTCGAGGGTCGCGCGCTCGCGATCGCCCAGGGGATCAGCTACGGGCCGTTCGTCGAGATCGTCAAGCGCGACGCCGGCATCGCCGACGACGACCCGGAGGCGACGAGCTGGGAGAAGCTCGAGCAGCGTGCCCGCGCGCTGTTCGGCGCGGACGCCGATGAGGAGCTTCCGTTCCTCGCATCGCTCGCCGGGATCTCGCTGCGCGGGCCGGCAACGGAACGCACGCGCTACCTCGACGCGCAGGCGATGGGACTGCGCATCTTCGCGACCGCCCGCCGGTACGTGACCTGCCTCGCGGCGCAGCGCCCGCTCGTCCTCATCTTCGAGGACTGGCACTGGGCCGACGGCTCCTCCGCCGCGCTGCTCGAGCACCTGCTTCCCCTGATCGACACCCTGCCCCTCGGCATTTGCGTCGCCAGCCGCCCCGGCGAGGCGACCAGTGCGATCGCGCAGCTACGGCAGCGCGCCGAACGCGACCACGCTGGGCGGCTGGTCGAAGTGCCGCTCGCGCCCCTCGCACCAGCCGACAGCGAACGGCTCATGCAGAATCTGCTGACGGCGGGCCGGATCCCGAGCTCGATCCGGTCGCTCATCCTGGGCAAAGCCGAGGGCAATCCGTTCTTCGTGGAGGAGCTAGTCCGCGCGCTCCTGGATCTCGGCGGTATCGCCTACGACGAACAGGACGGCGAGTGGCACGCCACCGAGACCCTCGACCGCATCACGATCCCCGACACGATTCAGGGGCTCCTGGTCGCGTACATCGATCGGCTCGACGAGGACGTGAAGCAGGTCGCGAAGCTCGCGTCCGTGCTCGGCCGCGCGTTCCTCTACCGGCTCCTGCAGAAGCTCGCCGACGAGGGCGAGATCCTCGACGTCGCGCTCGCCGAGCTCCAGCACGCCGATCTCATCCGCGAACGCACGCGCATCCCTGACCTCGAGTACATCTTCAAGCACGCGCTCATCCACGACGCGGCGTACGAGAGCATCCTGCTGCAGCGTCGGAAGGAGCTGCACGGTCGGGCGGGCGAGGTCATCGAGCTCGTCTTCACCGGGCGCCTCGAGGAGTTCTTCGGCGTGCTCGCGTATCACTTCGCCCGCGCGGAGCGCTGGGAGAAGGCACAGGACTACCTGTTCAAGGCGGCCGAGCGCGCCGAGAAGATCGCGGGCGACGCCGAGTCGCTCGAGCACTACCGGCACGCCGTGACCGCGTATGCGCGCGCCTTCGGCGACAAGTGGGACCCGGTGTCCCGCGCCGGCATCGAGCGCCGTATGGGCGAAGCGCTCTTCCGGCGGGGCGACCACCTCGAGGCGCACGAGTACCTCGATCGCGCGCTCGCGCTCCTCGGCGTGCCGGTGCCGCGGTCGCACCGCGCGCTTCTCTTCGCGGTCATCCGCGAGCTCCTCCGCCAGATCGGCCACCGGCGGCTGCCCGGCTTCGTCTGGCGCCAGCGGCACGATCCCGCCCCGGAGGAATGGGTCCGCGCGCTGGAGGTGTCCGGGTGGATCGACTTCTTCGCCGAGCCGGAGCGGCTCGTCTTCGACGTCGGGCGCCTGCTCAACCTGTCGGAGGCGAACGACTACCCCCTCGGCATCGCCTACGGATCGATGGGCTTCGGCCTGATCTGCGACGCGCTCGCGCTCCCGAAGTTCGCGGGCGGGTACTACCGCCGCTCGGTCAAGGTCGCCGAGGCGCTCGGCCATCCGCTCGCGATCGGCCTCGCGTACAACGGGCTCGCGTATCACGAGCAGCACGCGCTCGGCGACGGCGAGGCCGCGGATGAGCACTACCGCGTCTCGACCGACGCGTACCGCTCGGCTGGCGACGTCCGGCGGTGGTCCTCGCCCGCGACGCTTTGGAGCACCCTCCGTCGCTTCCGCGGCGATCTCGACGGCGCGATCGCCATCGGCGCCGAGGTGGCGAAGGCCGGCGACGATGGGGGCGACGATCAGATGCGCGTCTGGGGCCTCCGGGTGCTCGGCAGCGCGTACCGGCACCGCGGGGATCTCATCGCCGCCGAGGACCATCTTCGGCGGGCGATCGACCTCGCGTGGCTCGTGCCCGATTACCAGTCGATCGTGTCGGGCGCCGGCTACCTCGGCGAGTGCCTCGTGGCGACCGGTCGCATCGACGACGCGGTCGCGATGCTCGAGGACGCGGACCGCATCGTGCGCGAGCGGCGCATCCGCACGTTCTACGCGACCGCGACGCGCATTGCGCTCCCCGAGGCGTACCTCGCGGCGGCCGAGCGCGGCGATCGGGCACGCTGGCTCGACAATGCGAAACGCGCGCTTCGCGACGCCCAACGGCACTCGCGGATCGACCGCGAGGCGCTTCCCCCGCTCTATCGGTGGCGCGGTCGCTACGAGTGGCTGCGCGGCGACAAGGATCGGGCCCGGCGATGGTGGGGGCGGAGCCTCGTGATCGCCGAGACGCTGGGCTCGCCGTACGAAGCGCTGCGCACCCACGGCGAACGGGCCAGGCTGGACCGCTAGGCCGAGGCGAACTCCTCGAAGATCGCGAGCGAGATCCGCGCGAGCGCGCCATCGTCGTCGATGTTGTCGCGCGGCAGCTCGCGGGCGAACAGCGCGATCACGTACGGGCCGTTCGGCGCGTACACGATGCCGACGTCGTTGCGGAGCCGGCGGTACGACCCGGTCTTGTGAGCGACGACCGTCCCCTTCGGCAGGAGACCCGGGATGCGGGTGGCCGACTGGATCCGTTTCATGAGCTCGACGATCGCCGTGCATGCGTCCGGGTCGAGGATGGCACGCGATTCGACGAGCTCAAGGAGCCGGCACATGTCCGCGGGCGTCGTCCGGTCCGCCTGGTCCGGGATCATCGATCGTCCGCCCGTGCCCGCGGAGAGCCGGAGCAGCCGCCGGAGCTCGTCGTAGCCGCCGGGCTTGGCGTGGTCCATGTCGACCAGCTCCATGAGCATCTCGCGGATGTCGAACGGAACGCGGATGCTGGTGAGCCCCAGGCGGGCCATGGTCGCTTCGATGCGGGCCTTCCCCACTCGCTCGAACAGGAGATCGGTGGCCGTGTTGTCGCTCACCGACATCATCAGGACCGACAGGTCGCGAAGCGTCGGGGCGAGGCCGTCGTCCAGATATTGCAGCACCCCGGAGCCAGCGACCTTCGTCTCGTCGCGATAAGTGACGCGCTCTGAGAGGTCGATGCGCCCCGCGATCGCGTCCTCGTACAGCGTCACGAGGAGCGGCAGCTTGATCACCGACGCGGTCGGGAAGAGCTCGTCCTCGCGGTACCCGAAGTGCCGCCCGGTCGCGAGCTGCGTCGCCGCGACGCCGACGATCCCGCCGGTCGCGTCGGCAAGTCGCTCGATCTGGTTCGCGACGGCCGTCGTGCTCACGGCTTCGACGGCTTGACCACGACGCGGAGCCCGAGCTCCTCGAGGAGCTTCGCGTCGATCTCCGCCGGAGCGTCGAGCAGCGGGTCGTAACCGGTCTGGGTCTTGGGGAACGACTGCACCTCGCGGATGTTCTCCGTCCCCGCGAGGCTCATGCAGAGTCGATCGATGCCGGCGCCCACGCCGCCGCTCGGCGGCGCGCCGTACTCGAGCGCATCGAGGAGCGCGCCAAAGCGCGCGGCGGCGTCCTCCTTGGTCACGCCCATCTGCTCGAAGACGCGTTCCTGCACGGCGCGCTGGAAGATACGGATGCTGCCCCCGAAGATCTCCTTGCCGTCGACCGTGAAGTCGTACTGCATCGACTTGGCCTTTTCCGGTTCGGTATCCAACAGCTCGAGATCCTCGTTCGTTAGCGGAGCGCAGAAGGGGTTATGGGTGAACGTCCAACCGCCTTCGGGCGTGCGCTCGACCAGCGGGAAGTCGATGATCCACATCGCATAGTGCTTGGTCGTGTCGGCGAGGCCGAGGTCGAGCCCGAGGCGCTCGCGCAGGACACCGAGCGACACGCTCGCGGTGAGATGGCTGTCCGCGACGGCGAGGAGCAGGTCGCCGTCCTTCGCGCCGGAGGCGACGCGGAGCGCTTCGATCTCCTGAGCGGTCAGGAACTTCGCGACCGGCGAGCGGATCTCGCTGCCCGCGAACGCGAACGAGGCGAGGCCCTTCGCGCCCTTCGTCTTCGCGACGGCCTGCCAGCCGTCGATGTCCTTCCGGCTTGCGTCGGCCTTACCGGCCACGACCAGGCCCCGCACCGCACCGCCCGCATCGATGACCGAGCGGAAGGCGTTGAAGCCGGTCGCGCGAAGCGCGTCGGTGAGGTCCACGAGCTCCATCCCGAAGCGCATGTCGGGCCGGTCGCTGCCGTACCGCCGGATCGCCTCCTCGTACGTCATCCGCGGCACCGGCGTCCGCGCGAGCGGTTTGCGCCCGAAGGTCCTGAAGATCTCCGTGTAGAGCGCCTCGAGCGTGGCCATGACGTCCTCGCGCTCGACGAAGCTCATCTCGAGGTCGAGCTGGGTGTGCTCGTAGACACGATCCGCGCGCGGGTCTTCGTCGCGGTAGCAGTGCGCGATCTGGAAGTACTTGTCGATCCCGCCGACCATGAGGATCTGCTTGAACTGCTGCGGCGATTGCGGCAGCGCCCAGAACTTCCCCGGGTAATAGCGCGAAGGCACGACGAAGTCGCGCGCGCCCGTCGGGTCGGAGCGGATCATCGTGGGCGTCTCGATCTCCCAGAATCCGCGCTCCGTCAGGTAGCGGCGAATGAACGCGACGACCTCGTGGCGCAACCGCATGAGCTCCTTCGGCCCCTCGCGCCGGAGGTCGATGTATCGATATTTCCAGCGGAGGGTCTCGTCGACCGGCGTCTCCTCGTTCACATAGAAAGGAGGGGTCTTCGCCTCGTTCAGGACCTCGACCGCCGTCGCCGCGACCTCGATGCCCCCGGTCGGAAGCTTCGGGTTCACCGTGTCCTTCGACCGCTCGCGCACCGTACCGGTCACCTTGATCACCCACTCGCTCCGGACCGCTCCGAGCGCGTCATGCGCCGGCTCGCCGGCCTTCGCCACGATCTGGGTGATCCCGTAGCGATCGCGAAGATCGATGAACGTGAGGCCGCCCAGATCACGCCGGCGGTTCACCCAGCCGGCGAGCGTGACGGTCGAGCCTGCGGCGGCGGGCGTGAGCTCGCCGCAGGTGTGCGTGCGCAACATCGCTAGACCTTCGGGTCCACGAGGAACGGCGTCTCGCCCGCCGCGCCGGGCTCGTCGATGAGCCTCGGCTTCGGGCGCTTCGGCACGTGGCGGCCGACCTCGACGACCACCGCGGCGAGCCGGGTGACGCGCTGCTCCTTCGCGACGAGGTCGCGCACGATGACCTTGCCGCCGCGCGACTCCTCGGTGCCGCGGATCACCGCGACCTTCGCGCCGTGCTTCACGGCGCTCTCGAGCTGCTTATCGAGCGAGCGCTTCGAGTGGTCCACGGCGACGCGGAACCCGGCTTCGCGCAGCGGGGTCGCGAGCTGGATCCGGTCGGCGCCGTCGTTGGGCTCGCCGGAGAGGACGTACACGTCGGCCTCGACCGACTCGTCGATCTTCACACCCTGTTTCTTCAACGCGAAGTACAGCACGTCCACCCCCCCTGCGACACCCGTACCGGGACGGTCGGGGCCGCCCATCGTGCGGACGAGCTCGTCGTACCGCCCGCCGCCAGCGACGGAGATGTCGCCGGCCTGAGTGAATTCCGGATCGGTGAGGATGAACTCGAAGACCGTGCGCGTGTAGTAGTCGAAGCCGCGCACCTTCCGGTCGTCGATCTCGTAGCGGATCCCGAGGCGCTCGAGGCCCTCCGTCACCTCGGCGAAGTGGGCCTTGTCCTCGTCGGACACGAGCTCGCGGATCTTCGGTGCGCCCTCGGCGATCTTCCGGTCGTTCGCGTTCTTGCAGTCGAAGATGCGCATCACGCTGCCCTCGAGCCGCTGCTTGCAGTCCTCGTCGAGTTGGTCGCGGTACGTGCTGAAGTAGTCCACGAGCGCGGCCCTCACCTTCGGGCGCGACGCCGTGTCGCCGATCGTGTTCAGCTTCAGCACGACGTCGGTCAGGCCGACCTCCCCGAGGAGCCCATTCGTGAACTCGATGATCTCGACGTCGGCCGCCGGCTCGCCCGCGCCGAAAAGCTCGAGGCCCCACTGCCAGAACTGGCGGTAGCGGAGCTTCTGCGGACGCTGGCCGCGGAACATCGGCTCCCAGTAGAAGAGGCGCACCGGCTGCGGGACGAGGTGCAGAGCGTGCTCGAGGTACGCGCGCACGACCGGCGCGGTGCCCTCGGGCCGCAGCGCGAGCCCGCTCTGGCCGTGCAGCGCGACGTCGTACATCTCCTTACCCGCGGTGTCGCTCGTCGCGCCGGCCGAGCGGAGGAACACCTCGCGGTCCTCCACGGCAGGGGTGACGATCCGCGGGTACCCGTAGCGCTTCGCGCGCGCCATCACCACGGAGAACAGC
The DNA here is from genome assembly GCA_036569845.1 of Candidatus Limnocylindria bacterium. Lineage (GTDB taxonomy): Bacteria > Chloroflexota > Limnocylindria > P2-11E > P2-11E > UBA4735. Next base: position 52,947 of record DATCPY010000065.1, read on the forward strand.
CGGTCGAAGCCGGCGGCCTCCTCAGGCAGTAGATCCCGCATCCCGCGGGGCGCTTGATACGTGGGCATCGGGCCATCAAGTATGGTCGAAAGGACACATCGCATCGGAGGTGCACCACGACCGATCAACAGAGCGCCAGCGTCGAGCTCGAGCGCGGCGGGAGCTTCACCATCGCGCTGCGGCCGGACAAGGCCGCCAAAACCGTCGAGAACTTCGTCGCGAAAGCGAAGGCCGGCTTCTACGACGGCAAGACGTTCCATCGGGTCGAGGACTGGGTCGTTCAGGGCGGTGATCCGGACGGCACCGGCCGCGGCGGCGGCAAGATGCCGAGCGAGCTGAACGACCTGCCGTTCTCGAAGGGCTCCGCCGGGATCGCCCGCGGGCCGGATATCAAGGTCAACAATGACGCCCAGTTCTTTGTCTGTAAGACCGACGCGTCGTGGCTGAACGACCAGTACACGAACTTCGGCCAGGTCACGACCGGCCAGGACGTCGTGCAGGGGATCCGGGTCGGCGACAAGATCAAGAAGGTCACCGTCGGGTGAGACACGCCACCCTCTTCGCGACACTCGTCGTCATCGCGGCCGCCTGCGGCAGCACCGCCGCGGCGCCGACGGCGACGCCCATCCGCACCGCGGCGCCCGTCGCGCGGACCGCGACCGCCGCGCCGGCGGTCCTCTGCCAGGGCGCGCCGAACCAGCCGTCG
>DATCPY010000066.1:0-37888 GCA_036569845.1 Candidatus Limnocylindria bacterium
AATGAGGATTGCACCTCAACCAAGAGTGGGCCGGGCGGTTTTGCAGGGCTCCTACGTCGATCCGCGCGACCTCGGGCCCAAGAGCCCGCTCTCCGACTTCGTCCGCGCATACCTGCAAGAGCTGCAGGACAAGGGTCGTGCGGAGCGCACGGTGGCTCGCTATTCGGATTATCTCTCGGAGTTCATCGCGTTCTTCGGACCCAAGGCGGCGCCGCGCGTCGCTGACCTCGACGTCCGGTCGCTGAAGGCGTTCGGGAGCAGCCTGACCCGTAGGCAGCTCCGTGGCGGACGGCGTGCCGGCAAGGGGCAGATCAGCCCGGCCTCCAAGAATCTTGTTCTCATCGCCTTGCGAGGACTCCTGAAGTTCGGCGTGCTGCTCGAGCTCCCTGTCCCCGGGCCTGAGAAGGTCGAGCTCGCGAAGGCGATCGACCCCAACCCGGACGCGCGCCATCTCGAGGCGGAGCGCCTCAAGCGACTCATCGATAGCTTCGACACCGCGTCGGACGACGGCGTGCGTGGCCGTGCTCTCGTCGAGCTCCTCTGCGCGACCGGCTGCCGGATCAGCGAGGTCATCGGGCTCGATCGCGTGAACCTGGAGCTGGATCGCGCAGCGAAGACGCCGAAGGATGGCATTCGCGTCGTCGATGAGGTCACCGTGTTCGGGAAAGGCAGCCGCTTTCGCAAGGTCTTCCTCACCCCGCGCGCCCGCGAGTGGCTGCAGAGGTATCTGCAGACCCGGCGCGACACGGATCCCGCGCTGTTCGTCACCGATCGCAAGAAGCCCGAGGGCTACCGGATGTCGGTGTGGACGGCGCAGCGGATCATCGGCCAGGCGGCGAAGCGAGCCGGGCTCATGGAGAACGTGTCGCCGCACTGGCTGCGGCATGCAGCGATCACGCTCTGGGCGACCGAGATGGGCCTGCCGGCCGCACAGCGTTTGGCCGGACACAAGAACGCGTCGACGACGAGTCGCTACCTCGGCGGGTCAGACGCGGAGCTCAAGGCACTCTTCAAGCAGCGCATCGGCTAAGCGTTCGCAGCGTCGGGCTCCACTGCGTAGATCTGCCAATCGCCTGGAACGCCCTTCAGCGCCTTCGGGCCACGAGCGGCGAACGCGTACGGACCTCCGAGCAGCAAGTCCACGACCGTCTGCGAGACGAGGACGTCGCCACCGCCAGCTCCATCCCGGATCCGACCGCCGATCACCACGGCCATGCCGCCGATCTTGCCTGCGATCACTTCGCATTCGCCCGTATGTACGCCGACGCGGATCTCGATCCCGACCTCTGAGCGGATCCGGTCGCGCATGGCGACGGCAGCGTCGATGGCTTGGGATGGCATGTCGAACGTGGCGTAGAAGCCGTCGCCCGCCGTGTCGACCTCAACGCCACTATGGCGTCGTAGCTCCTGGCGAATGATCGCGTGATGCTGTTCGAACATTGTTTTCCAGCCGTCTTGGCCCCGCCGGGCCGCCGCGGTCGCGGTGCTCTGCACGATGTCCGTGTGGAGGACCGTCGTCAGCAGCCGCCGCGGACGGCGTGAACCGTCGGAGCTCGGATCTGGCGGGCGGGCCTCGTAGACATGGACCCCATCGACGCCCCGCAGCCGCCAGATCCCGAGGTCACGCAGCGGCGTCTCTTTGTTCGTCCGAAGCAGTCCGGCGGCGCCTTCCGCGACCAGGACCTGGCCCGGCTCCGCGTGCCCGACAAGATGTGCCGCGACAATGACGGCGTTGCCAACGAAGCTGCCGTTGCGTCGGGTCGACTGTCCGGCCTCGATGGCGAACTTCACCGGGAGCGGCGTATCGGGGTGCCGGACGCCGTGCCGCTGGAGCCGGTCGGCGATCTCGACCGCCGTCATGACCGCTGCACCGGCGGTCGGAAATACCAGATGGAATCCATCGCCGATGTGATCGACCTCGGCGCTCTTCCGCGGAAGGGCGGCGCGGACGATCCGCTCGTACGGACCGAGGACTTTCAGGATCCCCCGTTCGCCGCGTTCCGCGAGCATGCGCGAGTATCCCAACAGATCCGTGAACACGTGAGCGTGCGTGGTCGAGGTCACGAGGGCGATTCTGGACTGGTCCCGGCGCGGGGACTAGACCGGAGTCGGCTCCCCCGCCGCGGACATCTCGTCGACGATCTCCGAGTAGGTGCGCGGTTCGAGCTGACGCGGCCGCAGGCCGAGCTCGTACGCCATTCCGTCGATGTCGGCGCTCGGCGTAAGCGCCTCGATCTCGCAGAACCAGCCGGCACCGTCGAGGTGGTCGAGCGACACTTCGAACTCACCGAGCACGTAGACCTCGCGGAGCTTCACGAACTTCCGGATCCGGCGGAACCCGAGCTCGGCGATGAGCTCCTCGATCGGACCAGACACGAGCACCGCGGTGATCTCGCGGCGGACCTTGTCCACGCCGTGCATCTCGCGCCGGCTCTTGTAGGTGAGCTCCTGGACACCGCCTTCGTCGCGGAAACGCAGCCGCAGGCGGCGGTCGTCGTTCTGGAGGTGCAGCGCGGGGTGGTCGAAGAACACGTCGCCTTCGGCGCCGGCCCGGACCCAGCGGCCGTCGTTCTCGAGGCGCTTCCGGAGGTCGGAGACCGCGAGGTCGGGGACCTGGTACTTACGCTCCCGCTCGATCACTTCGGTTTCAGGCTAGGTCGTTCGGCTGGACTAGACAATCCGCCGAATTGTGTACCTGCGGTGAACTATGCCGCGGGCGACAGCTCCTCGAGCGACCGCCCGCGCGGCTCCTCGCGGAAGAGGCCAACTGCCGCGGCGGTGACCAGAAGCAAGCCGATGAACATGCCGGTGACGCCGGGATCGCCGAGCGACACCGCGAGGATCGACACGAGAACGGGGCCGACGAGCGCGCCGATCCGGCCTATCGCGGCCGCGACCCCCGCGCCGGTCGCGCGCACCGCGGTCGGGTAGAGCTCCGGCGACAGCGCGTAGGCGACGCCGCCGGCCCCGGAGGTGAAGAACGACAGGAGTGCCGCGAACAGCACGACCTGCTCCGTGGACCCGTTGCCCACGAGGAGGAACGCGGCGACCGCGGAGCCCACGAGATACGAGATCAAGGTCGCCCGGCGGCCGAGCCGCTCGACGAGCCACGCCGCGCTGAGATACCCGGGGACCTGCGCGAGCGCTGCGATGAAGAAGTACTGGTACGCGTCCGCGGTCGTCAGGCCGCGCCCGCCTAGGACCGCTGGCAGGGACCTGAAGGTCCCGTAGGACGCGAGCGTGAGGCCGAACCAGAGGACCCCGAGCAACGCCGTGCGACGGGCGTAGCGCGGCGCGACCAGAGTGCCGACGGAGATGCTGCCCGCAGCCGAGCGCTCGGGCGCGATCGGCCTGGCGACCGTGATCAGCGCTCCCCCACCTTCCCGCTCCACCCGGCGGACGACCGCGTCCGCCTCTGCGGCGCGTCCGTGCTCGGCGAGGAATCGCGGCGATTCAGGCAGTGCGCGACGGAGGAACGCGACGTACAGCGCGGGCAGCGCGCCCACCACGAACGCCCCACGCCAGCCGAGCTGCGGCAGGACGAGGAGCGCGATCACGCCGGCGAGGATCGCCCCGTACGCCCTGAACGACTCGAGCAGGACGACGAGCCGCCCGCGCGAGGCGCGCGGCGCGTACTCCGAGACGAGCGTGGCGCCGACGGGCAGCTCGCCGCCGAGGCCGAGGCCGGCGATGACGCGCGCGGCGAGGAGCGTCTCGAAGCTCGGCGCGACCGCGGACAGCAGCGCGCCGAAGGAGAACAGCAGGAGCGTCGCCTCGAAGACCTGCTTGCGTCCGAACCGGTCCGCGGCGCGGCCGGCGAGCGCCGCCCCGACGAGCATCCCGACGAACCCGGCGCTCCCGACGAACGCCGTCTGTCCTACGTCCAGCCCGAGCTCCGCGCGGATCGGGGCCAGCAGGAACGCGATGAGGATCACGTCCATCGCGTCGAACATCGAGCCGACCCCGGCGACCGCCAGTAGCCGCCAGTGGAAACGGTTCAACGGGACACGGTCGAGCCGTGCGAGAAAGGTCTCCGCCGCCATCGCTAGATGCAGCGCTCCGCGACCAGCAGCTCCGCGTTGAGCACCGACGCGCCGGCGGCCCCGCGGATGGTGTTGTGCCCGACCACGACGAACTTCAGGCCGAGCACCGGATCGGGCCGGATCCGCCCGACGGTCGAGGCCATCCCGCGCTCGCTGTCGCGGTCCAGCAGCGGCTGCGGCCGGTCGGGCTCCTCACGGACGAGGATCGGGTGCTGCGGCGCGGACGGGAGCCCAAGTTCCTGCGGCCGGCCCCTGAACGCGCGAAAGCTCGCCTTCACCGCGTCGACGCCGGGCGAGCCCTTCAGCTTCACGCTGACCGTCTCGGTGTGTCCGTCGCGAACGAGAACGCGGTTGCAGTGGACCGACATCGGGAAGCGGGCCGGCGTGAACGCCTTGCCGTCCCAGCCGCCGAGGTGCTTGAGCGTCTCCTCGACGACCTTCTCCTCCTCGCCGCCGATGTACGGGACGACGTTGTCCAGGACGTCGAGCGACGGCACGCCGGGATAGCCCGCGCCGGAAATGGACTGCATCGTCGTCACGAGGAGCTGTTCGATCCCGAAGTCGCGGTGCAGCGGCGCGATCGCGAGGGTGAGGTGGATCGCCGTGCAGTTGCCGTTCGTCACGATCGACCCGGTCCAGCCGCGCAATTCGCGCTGCCTCACGAGCGCCTTCACGTGCTCGAAGTTGACCTCGGCCAGGAGGTTCGGGACGTCTGCATCCATCCGATGCGTGCTCGCGTTGCTGAAGACGTGGTGGCCGGCCTTCGCCAGCGCGGCCTCGTGCTCCTCCGCGGCGTCCGTCGGAAGGGCGCTGAAGCAGAGGTCGGCGCCGAGCTCCGGCCGCGTTGGCTCGAGCTTCATGTCCGCCACGGACGCCGGCATCGGCTCCGGCAGGTGCCAGTGCACGGCGTCGGCGTAGCGCTTGCCGGCGCCCCGCTCGGACGTCGTGAGCGCGGTCAGCTTGAACCACGGGTGCTCGGCCAGCAGGCTGATGAACCGCTGCCCGACCGTGCCCGTCGCGCCGAGGACCGCGACCGTGCGCTGCTCTGCCATACGGAAAGTGTGACAGACGACCGCACTCAAGCGCAGCGAGCGTCATGCTGTGCTCCTGGCCATGCGGAATGCGATCGTCGCCGCGCTCGCGTCCCTCGCGCTGGCGTCGTGCTCGGCGGCCTCGGCGCCGTCCCCGTCAGCGTCGACAACGGCGTGCGCTGGGCCGACGCAGCTCTCGACCGTTCCCGGGGTCGACGGCCCCGGTGCGAAGGCCGGCCCGCTCCTGCTCAGGTCGTTCGAGGTGGGCTCCCCCGATGCGACGATCCGCGGCTGGCGCCCGGGCACGTTCCAGAAGGTGCTCGTCCTCCGGATCGAGCCATCGCCCGAGCTCACCGTCCGCGGGCGGCGCTGCGGCGACGGTCACGCCCTTCGCTTCTGGTACAGCGGCTCCGGCCTGCCCGTCGGGCCGAACGGCAGTCCCGTTCCGACGAACGACTTCGACGTGCTCGGCGACGATCCGCTGCATCTTCCGGCATTCGACGGGACCGCGTACGCGCTCGGCGAGCCGGGCTACATGTTGTTCACGTCGGAGGGCGACTGGCAGATCCTGGTGTTCGATGGGGACCGGCCCATCGCGACGGCCGTCATCCGGGTGACCAAGTGACCTAGGTCTCGTGGAACTCCCGGTGGATCGCTCGAACCGCCTTCTCGCGATCCTTCTCCGACACTACGAGCGAGATGTTGAGCTCGCTCGAGCCCTGGGCGATCGCCACGACGTTCACCTTCGCCCGGCCGAGCGCACCGAACAGTCGCGCGGCGACGCCCGGCGTGCCGCGCATCCCCTCCCCGACCGCTGACACGATCGCCACAGGCGTCTCGATCGCGACCTTCTCCACGTCGTGTCGAGCGAGCTCCTGGGAGAACATCTTCCGTAGGGCCGCCTCGAGCCGCTTGATCGAGTCGCTCGGCACGACCAGGCAGATCGAGTTCTCGCTCGAGGCCTGGCTGATCATCAGCACCGAGATCTTCTCGGCCGCCGTCGTGTCGAACACCCGTGCGGCGAAGCCGGGCACGCCGCTCATCCCGGCGCCCTGGACCGTCACGAGCCCGAGCCCACCGAGCGACGTCGTGGCTTTCACGACGGTGTTGTCGCGCGGCGTGCTCGCGGTGATCGTCGTGCCAGGGTCGTCGGGCGCGAACGTGTTGAGGATCCGCACCGGGATCCCCGCTTCCACGGCCGGCAGCACCGTCCGCGGGTGGATCACCTTGGCCCCGAAGTACGAAAGCTCCGCGGCCTCGGCGTAGCTGATCGCGGGCAGGGGCTTCGCGTCCGGGACGATCCGTGGGTCCGCGCTCATGACCCCGCTCACGTCGGTGAAGATGCGGCACTCCGACGCGCCGAGCGCCGCGGCGATCACCGCAGCCGAGTAGTCCGATCCGCCGCGCCCGAGCGTCGTCGTGACGCCGTCGACCGTCGAGCCGACGAAGCCGGTCACGACGGGCACGGTCCCGTACCGCATGCGCGGTACCAGCTGCTTGTCGACGCGCTGGCGAGTGAGCTCGAGGATCGGGTTGGCGTGTCCGAACGCGTCGTCGGTGACGATCAGCCCTTCCGCTGAGAGTGCCTCGGCCGGCACGCCCTTCGCGATGAGCACCGCGGCGACGATCGGCGCGGAGACCCGCTCGCCGTACGAGAGGATCGCGTCGAGCGACCGCGTGCTGCACTCCCGGAGGAGCGCGACGCTGCGGAGGAGCGCCGTCGTCCGGTCGGTGAGGTCGACGATCTCACTGAGGGCGGTCGCGCCGTTGACGCCGACGAGGTCGGCGATGAGATTCCGGTGCTGCTCGGACAGCCGCTCGATGGTCTGCTCCGCGCCGGCCGCATCGCCGCTCGCGGCCTGCTCGGCGGCCTTCACCAGCGCGTCGGTCGTCCCGGCAGTGGCGGACACGACGACGACGCGCTCGCCCTTCTCGGCCGCGACGATCTTCGCCACGGCCTCGATGGCCGGCGGCGACGCGACGGACGTCCCCCCGAACTTGAAGACGATCGGCTTGCTCAGCGCATCGACCTCGCGATCGCGATCACGTCAGCGAGTATCGCGGACGCCGTCGCGTCGCCGCCCGCGCCCGGGCCGCTCCATACAAGGCGGTCGGCCATGTCCGACTCGAGGGTGATGACGTTCGTCGGCCCCGAGGCCTGGCCTTCGAGGGATCCCGCGGGCACCTCCTCCGGACCGACGCGGCACTTGGTCGCCTTGTCGCCGAAGTCGGCGACCGCCAGGTAGCGGATCCGCGCACCCCGCGCGGCCGCTGCGTCGGCGTCGGCCGGGCTGACGGTCCGCAGCGACGTCCGGCGCACCTGATCGGGCCGGAAGTGCCGGCCCTCGAGCAGGCTGACGAGGATCGAGAGCTTGTACGCCGCATCGAAGCCATCGATATCGTTCGTCGGGTCTGGCTCCGCGTAGCCCTTCGCCTGGGCCTCCTGCAGCGCGTCGGCGAACGCGACGCCGTTCTCGAGGCGCGAGCAGATGTACGTCGTCGTCCCGTTCAGGAGACCACGCAACACCCGCGGGCGGACCGCGCCCAGCTCCATGACGCCCCGCACCACCGGCACGGCGCCGCCGACCGCGGCCTCGAACCGCAGCTCGCGATGCGCGAGCCGCGCGGCCTCGTGCAGCGGATCCCACTCCTTCGCGACCGCCTCCTTGTTCGCGGTGACGACGTGCTTCCCTCGCTCGAATGCCGCGAGCAGCAGGTCGAACGCCGGCTGATGCCCGCCGATGACCTCGACGACGATGCCGATGGCCGGGTCGTCGAGGATCTCGAACGGATCAGTGGTCAGCCGGACGTCGCCGGCGTCACGAGCCTTCTTCGGATCGCGGACCGCGGCCCCGTGGAGCCGTACGGTGCGACCGGCCGCGGCGTCGATGCGTTTCTGCCGGTCGGCGAACGCGCGCCCGACGGCGCTGCCCACCGTGCCAGCGCCAAGGAGCCCGACGCCGACCGGCTTGGCGATCACGCTGCCCCCCCAGGCCGGCCCCACACCACGACGCCGACGACTTGACGCTCGATGATCGAGATCCCGCGCTGCGCGAACAGATCGCGGACCTCGGCGTCGAAGTGGCCGGCTCGTCCACCGAGCCGGACGCGCGCCAGCGTGCTGGTGCTGTGGAGGAATTCAAGATGCTCGTCGACGGTGCGGCTCAGGCGGGCCGGCGCGGTACGCCGCTCACCTTCGCGCACGAACCGCCCGCTCGCCTCGAGCTCGGCGACCATCTCGGGAAACTCCGAGTGGTGGTCCAGCTCCGAATAGCGGGCGATCACGTCCCACATCTCCTCGCGCAGCTGGTAATCGCCGTCGTCCGGCTCCAGGATCGCAAGGCGCGCACCCGGCGCGAGCGCCGCCGCGAATCGCGGCATCACGCGGGCGGCATCCATCCAGTGCAGGCTCTGCCCCGTGGTGATGAGGCCGTACGGCGGGTCGAGCGGAGCCTCCTCGGCCGTCCCGTTGATCCAGCGAAGACGCGGATCGTCCCCGCCTGGCAGCCGACGTCCTTCGTCGATCATCGCGGCCGACGGATCGACGGCATCGACGCGATCCGCGAACCGGAGCATCCGGCGGGCCAATCCACCCGTCCCGGCACCGGCGTCGAGCACCGTCCGGGGCCCGACCACGAGGTCCTCGAGGATCGCGAACGTTTCCTCCGGGTAGGGCGCCCGCTGGCGGTAGGCCCGGGCGACGTCGGCATCGGTGAAGACCTCACTGAGCTTCATCCGATCGCCTCGTCCAGGAGATCGAGCGCGATCCCGACGCTCGCCAGCCGGTTCCCCGCTCGGTCAAAGGCCCACTGCTTCTTCTTCACGGTCTGGAGCGTCGGCCCGTCGATCGCGATATACACGAGCCCGACGGGCTTGCCCGGCGTCGCGCCGGTCGGGCCCGCGATCCCGGTGATGCCGAGGCCGATCTTGGCGCCGAGCTTCTCGCGCGCGCCCCGCGCCAGCGCGGCCGCGACGACGGACGAGACGGCGCCATGTGAATGGATGAGCTGCGGCGGCACCTCGGCCAGCAGGGTCTTCGCGTCGTCCGAGTAGACCTCCATGCCGCCGCGGAAGTACGCGCTCGAGCCCGAGTGCTCGCTGAGGATCGCTCCGAGCAGCCCTCCGGTGCACGACTCCGCCGCCGCGACCGTGAGCTTCTTCTTCCGCAGCGTCGGATGGAGGGTCTTCATGCGGGCCGCGAGGTCCGCGTACGAGGGCGGCTTAGCGGGCACGCGTGCGGGCGGTGCCCTCGCGCGGCTTGAGCCGCCAGCGCTCCGGGACACCGCGTCCGGCGATCGCGAACGAGGCCTTCCACATGTAGTCGATGCCCGAGAAGACGGTGAGGGCGACCGCGACGCTCAGGAGCGAGTACGCCACGTACGCGAGCAGCAGCGACGGCACCGCGAGGAGCAGCAACAGGCCCGCCGCGGAGGCCGCTTGGAAGATCGTTTTCACCTTGCCGAACAGGCTCGCGCCGACGCTGTACCCGCGCGCGGAGGCGATGGCCCGCAGGTTGGTCACCGCGAGCTCACGGGCGACGATGACCACGACGATCCACGCCGGCACGAGACCGACGGCCTGGAGCGGGATGAGGGTCCCGATCACGAGCAGCTTGTCGGCGAGGGGATCGAGGAACGTCCCGAGCCGGGTCACCTGGCCCAACCGCCGCGCGAGCCGGCCGTCGACGGCATCGGACAGCGCGGCGAGGCAGAAGATGAGGAACGCCCAGGTCGCGCTGGTCTCGTCGCGCGCCTGCAGGAGCAACACGATCGGGACCACCGCGAGGATCCGGGCGTAGACGAGGGCGAGCGGAAGGTTGAAGGTCATGGCGAGCTGAAGGAGCGCTCCGTGACCTGCCCCGCCTCCCCCATCTTGCCGAGATCCAGCCCATTGAACGCAAGGAATGTGGCGCCCGCGTTGCCGGACCGCACGGTCACCGACCGTCCGGTGAAGGTGAGCACCTGGCCGTTCGGGAAGATCTTGTTCGTGCCCGGCGCCTGCGCCCCGTCCACGGTGGCGAGGATCCAGGCCTCGCCGCCGGTGATGCGGATGGTCACGACCGCCGCCGTGAAGGACACCGCGACCGTCCGGGTCTCCTGGACCTCGGCACCGGTCGCCGTCTTCGCGATCACTCGGACCGTCTGCGCTCCCGATACGAAGTTCACCGTCACGCTGAACTTGAGGTCGGTGCCGACGGCCGCCGGTGTCCCGTTGACGGTCACGCTCGTGACCGACTTGTCGACGCGGCCCGACACCGTGACCGGGGCGTTCGTGTACGTCCCGCCGCTCGCGGGCTGTTCGACGATGAGCTGCGGGGCCTGCGGGTCGTTCGAGACGGCTGGGGTCAGCTGGATGGTGCGGGTGGCCTGCGCGAGCTTGCCGGCCGGGTCGAGCACCTGCACTTCGATGTGATTCGGGCCCGGCTTCAGCGGCACGGTGACGCTGAAGGTCCCGTCGGACGCCGGGCGCACGTCGTTGATGGTGTCGAGACCGGGTGACACGCGGACCGTGATCCGGCCCTCCGGGTTCGTCTTGCCCTTGAGCGTGTACTCCGGGACCTGCGACACCGCGTCACTCGGCGGATCGGTGATGTCGACGTGCGGCGCGACCGCGAAGTTCGTGAACTGGTAGTAGATGTAGCCGATGAACAGGACGATGCCGGCGAGGACCGCGACCGGCACGAGCACGGTCGGGGTGAAGATGAAGCTGCGCTTCACCAAGGGCCTCATCGGCGCGAACGACCGCGCCGGCTCGGAACCGCCGCGCTCGCCGGTGTAGAGCGCGAGCATCTCCTCGACGTCCAGGCCCAGGTATCCCGCGTAGTTCCGGAGGAAGCCCTTCGTGTACACGGTGCCAGGGAGCGATTGGTAGTCGCCGCTCTCGATCGCTTGCAGGAACTTCTCGCGGATGCGGGTGTCCTCGGCGGCCTGGGGCATCGGGACGCCCATCTGCTCGCGCTTCTGCCTGAGCGCGTCGCCGAGGCGCGCCATTACGCATCATCCCCGGGACCGGCGGACTGGCGTGCGCCATAGACCTGGCGCATCTTGCCTGGTCCGACGGACGGCCCGATGACGCCCTCCTGCTCCATGATGTCGACGAGCCGCCCGGCCCGCGCGAACCCGATGGTCATCTTGCGCTGCAGCATGGATACCGATGCCTGTCCCGCGCGCCGAACGATGTCGACGGCCTCCTCGTAGCGGTCGTCCGCAATGTCCGAGTCGCCGCCCTCCTCGCGCTGCCTCGCCCGGTCCGGGTCCTCGAGGATCTCAAGCTTGTAGCGCGGATCGCGTTGGGCCCTCCAATGATGCGTCACGGCCTCGATCTCACGGTCGGACACGAACACGCCCTGCGCCCGAATGGGCTTCGGCACATCAGGCGGCAGGACCAGCATGTCGCCGCGGCCCAGGAGCTTCTCGGCGCCGCTCATGTCGAGGATCGTGCGGGAGTCGATCGCCGATGCGGTCGCGAAGGCGATGCGCGCCGGGATGTTCGCCTTGATGAGCCCGGTGATGACGTCCACGGACGGCCGCTGTGTCGCGACCACCAGGTGGATGCCCGTGGCGCGCGCGAGCTGCGCGAGCCGGGTGACGGCCTTCTCCACCTGGATCGGCGCGGACATCATCAGGTCGGCGAGCTCGTCGATGATGAGGACGATGTAGGGGACGCGATCCACGCCGGACCGGGTCGCGTTGTACGCGTCGATGTTGCGTGCGGTGGCCCGGGCGAAGAGGCGGTAGCGGCGATCCATCTCCCCCACCGCCCAGTACAGGGCGTTGAGGATCTTGTCGTGGTCCGTCACGACCGGCACCACCAAATGCGGGATGTTGTTGAAGCCGGCGAGCTCGACGCGCTTCGGGTCAGCCAGGATCAGCCGGACCTCGTCTGGCGTCGTGGTCATGAGCAGGCTGCAGATGATCGAGTTGATCGAGACGCTCTTCCCGGATCCGGTCTGCCCGGCAATGAGCAGGTGCGGAAGCCGCGCGAGATCGGCGACGATCGGCGAGCCGGATACGTCGCGGCCGAGCGCGACCGTGAGCTTGGAGCTCGCGTCCTTGAACATGGCGGTCTCGGCCACGTCCTTGAGGGTGACCATCCCGATGGCGAGGTTGGGGACTTCGATGCCCACGACGCTCTTGCCTGGAACCGGAGCCTCGATCCGCAGCGTGCGCGCCGCGAGCGCCAATGACAGGTCGCTGTCGAGCGCTTCGATGCGCGACAGCTTCACCCCGGCGGCCGGCTTGAGCTCGTACCGTGTCACGACGGGGCCGACGCTCACCTCGACGACCTTCGCGACGATGTTGAAGTGCGCGAGGGTCTCCTCGATGACCCGTGTGTTGCGCATCACCTCGTCCTTGCCCGAGCGAGCGGCGGACCCTTCTTCGAGGAGGTCGAGCGACGGGAGCTGCCACGGCACGTCCGGCGGGTCCGCGTGCATGACGCCTTCTGCCGCGACCATCGCCGACGGCAGGCCGGTGAGCGCTCCGCCAGGCGGCGCGATGACCACCGGCAGCGGGAGCGGCTCCTGCTGCGCCGTTGGCTTCACCGGCTTCCGCACCGGGCGCTCCTGATCCATGTTGATCTTGACGGGACGATCTTCCTCGATGGCCACGTCCTTCGTGCGGCCGGGCCGGGCTGTGCCCGCCCCGGCCGAGCCCCATTCAGAGGCAGCTGTGCCGGCCGGGAGTGCGGCCCCCGGCCGGAAGGCGAACTGCGGCCGCCGGTCGAGCGCGGGCCGCGCGAGCTCCTGGAGCGTGCGATTCGCCGCGATCACCACACCGATCGCCAGGACCGCGAGCAGCACGATGATGCCGCCCGCGTTGCCGAGCGCCTTCGTAGACGCGGTGCCGAGGGTGCGGCCGAGCCAGCCGCCGTTGCCGGTCGCAACGTCCACGATGCCGAGCAGGGCGACCACGACGAGGAGCGCGCCGATCCCCGGAAGCAGCAGCCGGCGCGCGAGCGCGCGACGCCAGACGATCGCGGCGGCGATGAAGAAGGTGAGCGGGATCAGCGCCGCGCCCCAACCGAGGAAGCCGGTCATCACCGTGCGCCACCAATCGAGGACGGAACCGCCGGTCGACAGCAGCGCGACGAGCGATAGCAGCCCGAACAGCCCGAGGGCGACACCGATGATGTGGTCGCGGACCTCGGCGCGCATTCGCGCGCCGGGCGTCGCCTCGCGGCGCGTCGTCTTGCGCGCGCTCGTCTTCCTCGCCATCAGACCTGCATGATCACCGGCAGCACCATCGGCCGGCGCTTGGTCTTGTCATACAGGAACGAGCTGAGGCTCTGGTGGATCGCGTCCTTCAACGCGGACGCCTCCGCGAAGTGCGGGCCGGTCTGCGCCTGGGCGAGGCCGTCGAGGACCCGCTGCTTGGCCTCCTCGAGCAGATCGCTCGCGTCGTGTTCGGGGACGAACCCGCGCGTCGTGATGTCGGGTCCCGCGACGACGGCACCGGTCTGCTGGTCGATGGTCACGACGACCAGGAATACGCCCTCGTTGCCGATGGAGACCCGGTCGCGCATGACCGACTGGCTCACATCGCCGACGCCAAGGCCGTCTACGTACACCTGGCCCGACGCGACGTGCTCCCCCACCTTCGCGCCGCGGTCGCTGATCTCGAGGACGTCGCCATTCGTGATGATGAACGACTTGTCGGGATCGACGCCAACGTCGATGGCCATGCGAGCGTGCCGCACGAGCATCCGATATTCGCCGTGGATCGGGACGAAGTGCTTCGGCTGGAGGATGTTGAGGAGCAGCTTCAGCTCCTCCTGGCTCGCGTGACCCGACACGTGGGGCCGCGACGCGGTGTCGTACACGACCTCGGCGCCGAGCTTGAACAGGTTGTCCACGGTGCGGCTCACGAGCTCCTCGTTGCCCGGGATCGGGTTCGACGACATCACAACGGTGTCGCCTTCCTTCACCGCGACGTGGCGGTGGTCGCCGAGGGCCATCCGCGAGAGCGCGCTCGTCGGCTCGCCCTGGCTGCCCGTGGTGATGATGCAGAGCTCGTTGTCCGGGAACTTGCCGATCTCCGCGGGATGGACGATCGCGCCCTCGGGGTACTCGAGGTAGCCGAGCTCTTTCGCGGTCTTCGTGTAGTTCTCCATCGAGCGGCCGATGATCGCCGTGCGGCGGCCCCAGGCGTTCGCGATGTCGACGATCTGCTTGATGCGCGAGATGTTCGACGCGAAGGTCGTCGTGATCACGCGACCCTGCGCGCGGGACATGATGCCGTCGAAGATCTCGCCGACGTGCCGCTCCGATGGCGTGTAGCCAGGGACCTCGGCGCGCGTCGAATCCGACAGCAGCAGGAGGACGCCCTTGGCGGCGATGGTCGCAAGACGCGCGAAGTCGGTCTGCCGCCCGTCGACCGGCGTATGGTCGAACTTCCAGTCGCCGGAATGCACGATCGTCCCCTGCGCGGTGTCGATCGTCACGCCGACCGCGTCCGGGATGCTGTGGCAGACGTAGTACGAGTCGCAGCGGAACGCGCCGATGCTGAACGGCGTGCCGGGCTCGATCTCGCGGAAGATCGTCTTCTCAGCGAGCTTGTGCTCGCGCAGCTTCGTCTTGATGAGCCCGAGCGAGAGCTTCGTGCCGTGGATCGGCACGAGCGGGAAGTCGCGGAGCACGTAGGGCAGCGCGCCGATGTGATCCTCGTGGGCGTGCGTGATGAGGATGCCCTTCACCTTGTCCTTGCGCTCGCGGAGGTACCGGATGTCCGGGATGACGATGTCGATGCCGAGCATCTGCTCGTCGGGGAACATGAGTCCGGCGTCGACGATCACGATGTCGTTGTCCTGCTCGATCGCCATCATGTTCTTGCCGATCTCGCCGACCCCACCCAGCGGGATGACCCGCACCGTGCTAGCCAAGGAGGGTCATCTGCTCGGCGGGTGTCTTCTCTGGGGCGGGAACGGGAGCGGGCGTCGCGGGACGGGGCGCGCTCTCGAGGAACTTCGCGAGCGCCTCGAAGTCCTTTTGCAGGTCGGCGCGGAGCGAGGGCTGGTGCAGCGCGGCCGCGGGGTGGAAGACCGGGAAGATCGTGATGCCGTCCTTCTTTCGTGCGCGTCCGTGGACGCGCGAGATGGATTCGCCGGGAAAGAACTTGTACATGGCGTGGCGGCCCAAGGTCACGACGACCTTCGGCTTCACGGCAGCGAGGTGTCGCTCGAACCAGACGTGGCACGCCGCGACCTCCTCGGGCAGCGGGTCGCGGTTCTCGGGCGGGCGGTGGCGGACGACGTTCGTGATGAAGACCTTGCTGCGGTCGAGGCCGATGCCGGCGAGCAGCTGATCGAGCAGCTGGCCCGCGGCGCCGACGAACGGCCGACCCTGGACGTCCTCGTTGTAGCCCGGGGCCTCGCCAAGGAAGAGGATGCCGGACTCGGCGCTGCCCTCGCCGGGCACGGCCTGCCGGGCGCTCCGGTGGAGCGGACAGGCCTTGCAGGCTCGGATCTCGTCGGCCAGCGCGACCAGCGTGTCGTCCACGGGGTTGATTATCGGGTCGCCGGAGCTTTCCGGGCGAGGTAGACGATGTCCGTGTACGGCCGGCCGGGCATCTCGATCACATCGACGAGGAAACCGGCACGCTCGAACATCGCCACGGCCTCGTCGCGGGCCAGGAAATGGAAGCGCCTGGCGCCGCCCCGGGTCAGCCCGAGCGCGGTCGTGACCAGCTCCTGCGCGTACGTGAGGGCGTAGCGGAAGCTCGGCGCCCGCTCCTGGGCCTTCACGACGAGCGGCGCGTTCTCCGCGAGCGCTTCTGCGGCCTTACGGAGCACGGCCTCCTGATCGGAGGGCGCAAGGAGATACAGCACGTCGATGATCGCCACCGCGTCGCACTTCGGCGGGGCCTCGTGGACGATGTCGCCGATCTCGAAGCGGACCGACTCGCGGCCCTGGATCGTGGTCCGGGCGACCTCGATCTTGCGATCGTCGATGTCGATGCCGAGGATCCGGCGGTTCGCGGACGCCTCGGCGAGGAGATTCGCGAACAGCCCGTAGCCGCAGCCGAGCTCGACGATGAAGCCGTGGCGCGGCACGTACCGGTCGATGAATGCGAAGTCGGACAGGAAGGCCCGGCCGTGGACGAGCGTCCGCGCGATCATCGGGGCGCCGCGATAACGGTGCACCGCGCGCTCGAGCGCTGCGGTCGTGGTGCTTCCCGGCACTACGGCACCCGCCAGCGGATCGTGTCGCCGAAGGCGCTCCGCAGGAGCGGGTCGGTCAGGACGGCGAGATCGTCGAACCGGCGCAGCGTGAGCCCGTCGCCGGTCGCCTGGAGCGCCTCGTCCGGCCGGCCCGGATGCGCGACGATCTCGCCGAGCCCGGAGTACATCGCGTACAACGCGATCGCCGCCGGATCCGGACGCTTGGCGAGTGCCGTGAGATCGACGAACCAGTCGTTGCCGGGGACGCCCCGCTGAAGGAGCGCCGACACGACCGTCGCGGCGCCGAGGAGCTGCGCCTTGGCCGTCGCGGCCAGGCGCGGTGGACGCGCGCGGCGAAGGTAGCGGGCGCCCTCCTCGCGCGCGACCGCGGCCACGACGAGGCTCACGGGCGGCATGAGGTGGGTGTGCCGGTGCGAGTCCCACGCGCGTGGCTCGATGCCCCACTCGCGGGCGCGGGCGACCTGCGCGCGCACTTCGGCGGCGACGTCGGCGAGCCGGATCCGACCGCTCAGGAGTCGGGCCGTGAACTGCGGTAGGCGATGGAACCGGCCTTCGGAATCGACGAGCGACGGCACGTCCGAGGGATCGCTGCAGGGGTGGCCACCCACGAGGTCGAGATGCAGCCCGACCTCGAGACCGGGCTCGTTCCGGGCGAGGTTCGCGGCCTCCTGGCCCGCAGGGAATGTGACGAGGAGCGAGGTCGAGCGCACGACACCGTCGCGATGCGCCTCGAGGATCCCCTGCGTGACGCCCGGCGACAGGCCGAGGTCGTCGGCGCCAACGATGAGGCCGTTCACGAGTACCTGCCGCGCACGCCGTTCCAACGGATGACGACGAGGTCTCGGAGCATCACGGGCGTGTCGCGCAGGAACGAGACGCTCGTGTGCGCGCGCTGGTGGATCTCGACGGGCGTCTCGACGACGCGGTACCCGCGGCGTCGCGCGATGTACAGCACCTCCGCGTCGAAGGCGAAGCCGGAGAGCGTCGCTCGTCCGAACAGATCCTTCGCGGCCTCGGCGGTGTACATCTTGCCGCCGCACTGCGTGTCGTTCACGTCGATCGGGATGATCGCGTGGACCGCCGTCCGGTAGACCCAGCCCATCACGACGCGCCACCAGGGGCGGTCGACCACCGAGCCCGGAACGTATCGCGACGCCACCGCGATGTCGGCGCCGTCCTGGAGTGCCCGCATGAACGCGTCGATCGTCTCGACCGGGATGGTGAGGTCCGCGTCGAGGAAGACGATCGGGTCCCCGGACGCCGCGGCGACGCCGGCGCGCACGGCGCTGCCCTTCCCCGCGTGTGCGAGGTCGAGGTAGCGATAGCGGAGCTGCGCGTGCGGCAGATCCTCCACCGCGCTCGCGTACGTCCCCGCCGTGCCGTCGGTCGAGCCGTCGTCAGCGACGATGATCTCGGCCGCAAGCCCGCGGGCGCGGAAGTACTCAGCGCAGCGAGCGAGGCTCGCCGGCAGCCGGCGAGCCTCGTTGAACGCAGGAAGGATCAGAGAAAGGACGGGCTGCTACCTCGGCGGCCTGCCCCGGAATCCGCCGCCACCGCCGGGGCGGAAGCCTCCGCGGTCGCCGTCGCCCGGCCCGCGCTCGGCGAACCGCGCGCGCTGCTCGCGCGAGCGGCGCTCGAACTCCGCGGGGTCTTCGTTGACGGCGCGGATCGAGAGGTTCACCCGGCCCTGCCGGTCCACCTCCGCGACCTTGACTTTCACGTGCTCGCCGATCTTCACGGCGTCCTCGATGCTGTTCACGCGCTCGTTCGAGATCTCGGAAGCCCGCACGAGCCCTTCCTTGCCGGGGAGGTACTCGACGAACGCGCCGATGGACATGATCCGCGTGACCTTGCCCTCGTAGACCTCGCCGACCTCGGGCTCCTTGGTGAGGCCCTCGATCATCGCACGGGCCTTGTCGCGGCCCTCCGGCTTCGCACCGGTGATGCGGATGGTGCCGTCGTCCTCGACCTCGATGTTCGTGCCGGACTCGGACTGGATCGCGCGGATCATCTTGCCACCGGGCCCGATGATGTCGCGGATCTTGTCCGGGTTGATCTTCACGGTGTCGATGCGCGGCGCGAACTTGTTCAGCTCGGCGCGCGGCTTGTCGATGACCTGCCGCATCTCGCCGAGGATGAAGAGCCGCGCCTCGCGGGCCTGGGCGAGCGCCTCACGCATGATCTCGAGGGTGATGCCCTTGACCTTGATGTCCATCTGGAGCGAGGTGATGCCCTGGTCGGAGCCGCAGACCTTGAAGTCCATGTCGCCGTAGTGGTCCTCGAGGCCCTGGATGTCGGTGAGGACGGTGTGCTTGCCATCCTGGAGGACGAGACCCATGGCGATGCCGCCGATCATCGTCTTGATCGGCACGCCGCAGTCCATCAGGGCGAGCGTCGAGCCGCAGGTGGAGGCCATCGACGACGAGCCGTTGGACTCGAGCGTCTCGCTCACGATGCGGATCGTGTACGGGAACTCCTCCTTGGTCGGGATGACCGCGAGGATGGCGCGCTCGACGAGCGCGCCATGACCGATCTCGCGCCGTCCGGCGCCGCGCATCATCCGAACCTCGCCGACCGAGTACGGGGGGAAGTTGTAGTGATGCATGAAGCGCTTCGTGTCGACCGGCGAAAGCGTGTCGATGATCTGCTCGTCACCTGACGGGCCTAGCGTCACGACCGACATGACCTGGGTCTGACCGCGGCGGAACACCGCGGACCCGTGTGCGCGCGGCAGGACCCCGACCTCGATCTCGAGCTCGCGGATGTCCTTGGTGCCGCGGCCGTCCGGGCGGATCTTCTCGTCGACGACGGCGGTGCGGAACTCGTGCTCGAGCACTGCGTCCCATTCGGCCTTGACCTCGTCCGGGGTCGTCTTGCCGTCAGCGGTGACGAACTGCGTCAGGGCCTCGTCCTTGACGGCGTCGAGACCCGCCTCGCGCTGAGCCTTGTCCGCGTTCCGGAGCTTCGCGCGGAGCCGCTGGGCGAAGAACTCGCGGATCGGGGCGAGCCGGGCTTCGTCGCGGGCCGGCGGGGTCCACTCGAGCTTCGGCTTGCCCGCAGCGCGGCGGAGCTCCTCCTGCGCGTCGCAGAGCTTCGCGATGCCCTGCTGCGCGAGGCCGAGCGCCTCGATGAGCTTGTCCTCGTTGATCTGGTTCGCGCCGGCCTCGACCATCATGATCGAGTCCTTCGTGCCCGCGACGATGAGATCGAGCTCGCTCTCGAGCATCTGCTGGATCGTCGGGTTGAGGGTGAGCTTGCCATCGACGGTGCCGACGCGGACGCAGCCGAGGGGGCCCTCGAACGGGGCGTTCGAGATGTGCAGCGCCGCGGATGCCGCGTTCACCGCGAGGACGTCGTAGTCGTTCTCCTGGTCGCTCGACCACGCCGAGACAATGACCTGGACGTCGTTCTTGAAGCCCTTCGGCCAGAGCGGCCGGATCGGGCGGTCGGTCAGCCGGGCGGTGAGGATGCCCTCTTCCGACGGACGGCCCTCACGGCGCGGGAACGAGCCGGGGATCTTGCCCGCGGCGTAGAGGCGCTCTTCGAAGTCGACGGTGAGCGGGAAGAAGTCGATGCCCGGGCGGGTCGTCTTGGCGACCGTCCCGGCAGCGAACACGACGGTGTCGCCGTAGCGCACGGTGACCGCGCCACCGGCCTGGCGCGCGTACTTGCCGGTCTCGAAGGTCAGGGGCTTGTCGTTGATGGTCGCCTGTGAGCGTGTGACTGCCACTATTTGGTCCTAGGGGTGCCGCGCCGTCCTTACCGACGGAGTCCGAGGCGTCCGATGATCTCCTGGTAGCGCTCGGGGCTCATACGGTGAAGGTAGGCGAGTAGCCGCCTGCGCTGTCCGACCATCATGAGCAGCCCGCGCCGACTGTGATTGTCGTGCGCGGCAGTGCGGAGATGCTCGGTCAGATGCTTGATCCGCTCGGTGAGGAGCGCGATCTGGACTTCCGGTGACCCGGTGTCCGTCTCGTGCTGGCGGTTCGCCTTGATGACCTCACTCTTCTGAGGAGCGGCTTCTGCGAGCGGCACCCGTTGTCCTTTCCTAGATCTCTTAGATCTCTATTTCTGTTGAAAGTGTACCGGAAACCGGTCTACGGTGCCGATGTGAACCGCGATTTCTGGCGCTTCTGGGTCGGCGAGACGATCTCGGCCTTCGGCTCGTCATTCACCCAGTTCGCGATCCCGCTCCTGGTCTTCAAGCTCACCGGGTCGGCGATCTACCTCGCGGCCAGCGCCGCCCTGTTCACCGTCCCCCACCTCCTGTTCGGGCTCCTCATCGGCGCCTGGACCGACCGGACCGACCGGCGGCGGTTGATGATCGCCGTCGACCTGCTGCACGGCGCCGCCGTCGCGTCCGTCCCGATCGCCGCCGCGGCCGGTGTGCTGAGCGTGTGGTGGATCCTCGCCGCGGTCTTCGTGTCCTCGACGCTCGGCATCTTCTTCGACGCCGCGTCCTTCGGGGCGATCCCGAGTTTGGTCGAGAAGGGCGACCTCGTGACCGCGAACGGCCGGATCCAGGCGACGTTCGCCGGCGCGTCCGTCCTGGGCCCCCTCGTCGCCGGCGCGCTGCTCGTCGTGCTGCCGGTCGACCAGCTGCTGGTCGTCGACGCCGCCACGTTCGTGGCCTCGGCGATCGCGCTCTCGCTGATCCGCCGGCCGTTCAACGCGCCACTCACCGCGCGAAGCACGACGATCCGCCAGGACGTCGTCGAGGGGCTGCGCTACGTCCTGCGGCATCCGGTGCTGCGGAACATCTCCGCGATGATGGCCCTGGTCAACCTCGTATCGGTGACCGCGTTCGCGCAGCTGGTGCTGCTCGCGAAGGAACGCTACGCAGCGACGGACTCGGAGATCGGGCTGCTCTTCGCCGCGGGCGGGGTCGGCGTGGTGCTGTTCTCGCTGGCGGCGGGTCCGCTTCGCACGCGCTGGAGCTTCGGCACCGTCGCACTCGGTGCGCTGATGGTGTCCGGGCTCCTGACCGTCGGGCTCGCCTACGCGCCGACGTTCCCCGTTGCCGTAGCCCTCTGGGGTCTCAGCGCAGGGCTCGGCACGATGTTCAACATCAACACCGGCAGCCTCCGCCAGGCGATCGTGCCCAACCACATGCTCGGCCGGATCATCACCATCGCGATGGTCCTCGCCTGGTCAGCGAATCCGATCGGTGCGATCGCCGGCGGCGTCGCGGTGGATCGGACGCACGACGTGCAGCTCGTCTACGCCGTCATCGGCGTGCTCATGTTCCTGATCCCGCTCTACTTCCGCTTGTTCAGCCCGCTCGGCCACGCCGAGCGGTATCTGACGGCACCGGACCCGCTAGTCCAGCCCCTGGCCGCCGACCGGACGTAGCTCGACCGACTCCCCCATCCCGGCGATGAACGGGCGGGCCTTCGCGATCAGCGTGCGCACGCGCTCGAGCTGCAGTGACGCATCGTGCGCAGCCTTGTCGTCCCAGACCTCGAAGATCGCGATCGCGTCGGGCTCGGACGGGACCTCGCTCACGACGTAGAGCCGACAGCCGGGCATCGGCTCGCCCCGCGTGCCCTCACGCAGGAGCGCGAGGAGGGCGTCGCGCCGGCCGGCCGTCGCGACCATCTTCCCCTGCAAGCCGTACATCAGCGGAGCGCCAGCCGCGTCTGCTCGACGTCCTTCGCGATCTGTGCCGCGAGCTCGTCGGCGCTGTCGAAGCGCAGCTCGTCGCGCAGCCGCTCGACGAACGCGATCGATGCCTCCTGGCCGTAGACGTCGCTGTTGAAGTCGAGGATGTAGGCCTCGAGCTTCCGGGGCCCGCCACCGAACGTCGGCCGCACGCCGAGGCTCGACGCAGCGCGGTACCGCGTGCCGCCGAGCATGACCCAGGTGGCGTAGATCCCGTCGTGCGGCAGGAGCTTGTCCGGCGGCGTCGCGACGTTGATCGTCGGGAACCCGAGCGCCCGGCCGCGCTGCTCCCCCTTCACGATCGTGCCGGTGGCCGCGTACGGCCGGCCGAGCAGCGCCTGCGCGGTGGCGAGGTCGCCCTGGCGCAGCGCCTGACGGATGCGCGTGGAGCTGACGACCGCGCCGGCGATCGAGATCGGCTCGACGACCGTGACCGCGAAGTGATACGTCTCGCCGAGCGTCCGCAGCGCCGGAACTGCGCCTTCGCGGCCGTGGCCGAACTGGAAGTCCGGCCCGACGACGATGCGCTGGACGTCGCCGGCCGCCGTCACTCGCTTGATGAACGCCTCCGCCGACTGCTGCGAGAACGCCTTGTCGAAGGTGAACACGATCACGCCGGCCGCTCCCGCTTGCTCGAGCAGGTCGGCACGCTCGGGCGCGTCCACGAGCGTCGACTGTGGCGGATCCTGCGCGAGCACCTGGGCGGGCAACGGATCGAACGTCGCCGCCATCGGCGTTGCGCCTGCGGCCCGCGCGCCGCCGACCAGCCGGCGGATGAGCGCCTGATGGCCGAGGTGGACTCCGTCGAAGACGCCGACGGCGAGATGCAGCGGCCCCGTGGGCCAGCCGGTGAAGTCGTGGAGGACTATTCGACGCTCCGCGCTTCGACCGCGGTCGCCTCACGGGCGGCCATGCTCAGCTGAGGCGAACGGTCGGGCAGTGGCGGCCTTCGACGCCGCGCGGTCCGTTGCGGCCGTGATTCTCGCAGGAGCAATGGAATGGCCGTAGCGACGGCGAGGATGTACCCGAGATAGTTGCCCTGGAAATAGCGACCGAAGAAGAGGAAGGCCAGCAGGGTGAAGGCGTACCCCATGAGCATCCGGGCGATCGTCGGCGTCCGCCACAGCCGGACCAGCGTGTACAGAGCGATCGGCGCGGCGATCGCGATCTCGATCGCGGCGAACGGGAAGTCCGCCTGCCGGTACTCGATGACGCCGAGCTGCAGCAGCAGCGCCGAGAAGCCCATGCCGGAGATCGGATAGGTCCAGGCCGCGCCGCCGGCGTTGTAGCGGACGACGTCGTCGTAGAACGCGTTCCAGTCGTTCACCAAGAACGGCGCGAATGTCACGGCGAGGAACACGACTGCCGGTAGCGTCGGGCGCAGCGCCCGCAGCGCCTGGCCCACGGTCTTCGGCTTGCGGGACGCGATCAGGTAGATCGCGAGGAACGGGAGGAGGAACAACGCGTGGAGCTTCGCGGCGGCGGCCGCGGCGATCGCGAGCGAGGCCCACGATCGCCGCTCGCGCTGCAGGAGGACGATCCCGGCGAACAGGAAGAGCAGGACGAAAAAGTCGTTGCGCCCTTCGACGACGAACGGGAACAGCTGCGGGTTGAGGCCGACGAGCGCCACGAGCGCGAGCCGGTGGTCGGTGCGCTTCACCAGTAGCGGGAGGATGGCGAGGGTCGCGACGAACGCCGGCAGGTAGAGGTACCGCTGATCCCAGAAGATCCCGAGGTGGTCGAAGGCCCAGACGAACGGGACCGTCACGAGGAACAGGAACGGGAAGTAGGTGAGGTGATAGAGCGCCGGGTTGTTGACCATCGGCCAGTAATAGAGCGGCGTGTCGAGGTAGTCGGTGGCGTACGGGTTGTGCCCAGCGAGGAGCTTCCGGGCCGCCTCTTCGATCATGAGCGCGCCGTCGTGGATGTACGTGTATGGCTTGCCGGTCTCGCGAAGGACGATCGAGGCGATCGTGGGCGCGATGACGAATACGACGAGGATCAGCCCCAGATGGACCCACCGCGCGCGTGGAGTGAACGACGCGCCCTGCCGGCGGTCCCGGAACGGGTAGCCGAACGCGACGACCGCAGCGAGCCCGAGGAACACCGGTCCGCCGATGCCTGGGAACAGCCGCCAGAGCGTCTCATCGCTGGTCGCGGCAACGGTCGTGTGATTCGCGAACAGCAGGAGCCAGTTCGCGATCGCGACGGTGCCGACGACCTTGGCGTCGAGCGACATCGCCCGCCACGCCTCGAGCAGCCAGCGGGCCGCCCGTTCTGCGCCCCGGATGATCATGCGGATGGCCCCCAAGTCGCGAGCAGCTCCGCGGCGGGTGCCGTGCGGAATCGCTCCGCCAACGGGAGGATACGGTCGTCCGCGTCGCGGAGCGTCACCGCAGCCGGAGGGGTGGCCCGCAGGGTCTCGACATCGAGTGCGTCATCGATCGTGAGCGCGCCTACCGCGAGGCGCCGGAGGCCCCCGAGGTGCGCCGCGGACCCGACCGCGCGACCGATGTCGCGAGCCAGGGAGCGGATGTACGTGCCGGTAGAGCAGACGACGAGCAGCCGCAGCGCCGGCGCATCCCAGCTGGCGATCGCGAGACGCTCGACGGTCACAGCGCGCGCCGCAAGCTCCATCGTCTCGCCGGCCCGCGCGCGCGAATATGCCCGCCGGCCGTCCACCTTCACCGCGGCGAACGCCGGCGGGACCTGTGCCTGCACACCGCGGAACGGCGCGAGCGCCGCATCGAGCGCATCGATCGACAGCGCCGGCGGCTCGGCCTCGCGCGTCGCAGTGCCCTCTCGGTCGTCCGTCGTCGTCTCGCTTCCGAACGTCACGATCGCGGCGTAGACCTTGGACGCCGTGTGCAGGCGATCGGCGAACTTGGTCGCGCTCCCGACCAGGAGCGGCAGCACGCCGGTCGCGAGCGGGTCGAGGGTGCCGCCATGGCCCACCCGCTTCGCGCCGAGCGATCGCCGGGCGACCGCGACGACATCGAATGAGGTCCAGCCCAGGGGCTTGTCCACCGCGAGGATGCCGGCCAGACCGGCCGAGGCTTCCATCTCCGGGTCTTAGGCCGCTGCGCGCGCGACGATCACATCGGTCAGCGATGAGATCGCCCGCGATCTGAGCCGCTCGCCCACCCAGCCGGTGTCTCGCAGGGCCTGCATGAAGTACGAGCGGTCGAAGCCGAGTTCGAGCCAACCGAGCTGTCGCATGGCCCAGAGCGACTGGCCGTCCAGCCGGAGGCCCCAGGGATACGGAAGGTCCACGATCGGTTCGGCGACGAAGAGCACGACGCCGCCCTCGGCCAGAAGGTCGTGCAGCTGCCTGAGCAGGCGTCGGTGGTCCTGGCAGTGGTGGAACGACTCGAAGAACAGGATCACATCGAAACGCCGCTGGGACGTGAACTCCAGCATGTCGGCCGTCTCGAGCGTCAACCGCTCCGCGTGGAGGGCACAACGTTGCGCGATGAGATCGATGAACGCCGGATCGATCTCGACCGCGGTGACGTCGTACCCGGTCTGGAGCAGCGCCTGGGTGGTGTTGCCCCAGCCTGGGCCGAACTCGAGGATGCGCGCCGGCGGTGGCAGCGGGATCGCCTTCAGCAGGAATCCGAGCAGGATCAGCTGATCGCCCACCACCTCGGGAGTCCGCGTGCGATACGGGAACGGAGACCGGAGGCCCTCGGCGAGATCAAAGATCGACCGTTCGCAGGCCGGGGTGTAGGGCTTCCCGGTGAGTCGCTCGTAGAGGGAGAGCTCGTGCTCGCGGTAGGCGGGCGAAGCCGGATCGCGCGGCCGCGGGTCGCTGACGACGAACTCGATCCCGTCCAGCACGCGACGCCCGTCTGCCTCCGATCTCTGGAAGGCCTCGTACGCCTCGCGTAGCGCGACGTCGAGAGCAGCAAGGTCGCGGATCCGGCGGACCTTCCCTCGCCGGCGCAGCTTGCGCACGGCGACACGGGCCGCACGCGGCGTCCGATCGAGGGCATACGCCTTGAGCTCGCGTCGCAGGTTGGCCCCGAGCTGCGTCGACGAGCGTCGAGCGGGGGTCGGGCTCACGCCGGCTGTCGGGCCCGGTCGAGCGCCTCGCGTGTCGCGGCGAGCACCCGCTCGCGGATCGCGGCGTGGTCACTGCCGGGGATGAGCGCGCCCGCCGCGCGGACATGTCCCCCACCGCCGAATGCGGCCATGAGCGCGGACGCGTCGACGGACGGCGCGGAGGCCGACGTGCGGCAGGACACCTTTACCGGGCCGGTGGCGCCGCTGAACAGGAGCGCCACGCGCATGCCCTTGCTCCGCGCGATCTGCTCCACCAGACCAGACAGGTCTTCCTCTAGAGCGTCGGCCTGCGCGATGTCGTCCGTCTCGATCCAGGTCCACACGAGCAGGCCGTCGAACTCGCGGACGAGGCGCGAGAACGCGAAGCCCCAGAGCTTGAGGGCCTCGAACCGCTTGTTGCGGAAGACGTTGTAGGTGATGGATTGCAGATCGGCGCCGGCCTCCCGCAGCATGGCGGCCCGTTCGAGCGCGCGCTTGTCGGTGTTCGGGAACTGGAATGAGCCGGTGTCGGTCATGATCGCGACCAGCGCTGCGGTCGCCATGTCCGGCGTCCAGCCGACGCCGAGCGCGTCGATCACGCGGCCGACCATCTCACCCGTCGCGGCGCTGGTGACGTCGACGAAGTTCGCGTCGCCGAACGCGGTGTTCGTCGCATGGTGGTCGATGTCCGCGATCTTCGGTCCGGCCGGCAGCGCGAATTTCGCGCGCTCGGGCTCGCCGAAGTCGAGGCAGACGATGAGGTCGACGTCCGCCGCCGGCGCCGTCTGGGTGTAGCGGTCCGCCGACGCGAGGAACCGGATCGCGTCGGGCACCGGATCGGCGCAGTGCCAGGAGACGCGCTTCCCCATCCGTTCGAGCGCCAGACCGAGCGCGAGGGATGAGCCGATGGTGTCCGGATCCGGATCGCGGTGCGAGACCAGCGCGATGCGGTCAGCGGCGCGGATCGCGTCCAGGACCGCGTTCATCGATCCTGCTCGACCCGATTCGCTTCGCGGAGCAGCTTGGAGATGCGGGCCGCCCGCGCGGCGGAGGTGTCGGAGACGAACTCGATCTCCGGGACGAACCGCAGGTCGGTGCGCTCTCCAACTTCGTGGCGGATGTACGGGCGGGCCTCGTTCAGCGCTTGCATCGTGCTCGAAACCGCTGCCTCGTTGCCGAGAACGCTCACGTAGACCTTCGTGGTCTTGAGGTCGGATGTCGTCTCGACGCTGGTCACGGTCGGGAACGCGATCCGCGGGTCCTGCAGCTCCTCGCTGATCAGCGTCGCGAGCTCGCGCTGCAGCAAGGCGTTGACCCGATCGACCCGCCGGTACGCCATCTCAGCGTGGCTTTGCTTGGACGACGAAGGCCTCGATGATGTCGCCGACCTGAACGTCGTTGTGTCCCTCGAGCACGATGCCGCACTCGAGGCCGGCCGCGACCTCGCGCACGTCGTCCTTCACGCGACGGAGCGTCGCGACGGTGCCCTCCCAGGCGGCGTCCTGACCGCCGCGGAGCAGGCGGGCCTGAGCGCCACGGCGGATGACGCCGTCGGACACCATGCAACCGGCGATCGTTGTCTTGTTCGCAGTGAAGATCTGCCGCACCTCGGCGTGGCCGAGGACGCTCTCGACCATCTCCGGCTCGAGCATCCCGGTGAGGGCCTTCTGCATGTCGTCGAGCAGCTCGTAGATGACCTTGTACTGACGGACGTCGACCTTGGTCTGATCGGCCGCGCGTTTCGCGGGCACGTCGATCTTATTGTTGAAGCCGATGACGACGGCCCCTGAGGCCGCCGCGAGCGTGACGTCGGACTCGCTGATGTCGCCGACCGCGTCGTGGATCACCACGAGCGCGACCTCGTCCTGCGGCACCTTCGCGAGCGCGCCCTTGATCGCCTCGAGGGAGCCCTGCACGTCCGCCTTGAGGACGAGCTTCAGCTCCTTGGCCTTGCCTTCCTTGACCTGCGCGAACATCTCATCGAGCGTCGCGGGCCGCTCGCCACCGAGCGCGGCCGCCCGCTCGCGGGCATTGCGCTCCGCGAGGGCCTTGCCGGTCTTCTCGTCGGCGACGGCCCGGAGCACGTCACCGGCCTCGGGTACGTCCGGGAGGCCGAGGATGAGGACCGGGCGCGACGGCTCGGCCCGCCCGATGTTCTTGCCCTTGTCGTCGGTCATCGCGCGGACCTTGCCGAAGAACTTCCCGACGACGATGAGGTCGCCGCGCTCCAGCGTGCCGGTCTGCACGAGGACCGTCGCGATCGGGCCGCGGCTCTTGTCCATGTGGGCCTCGATGACGCGGCCGATGGCCGGGCGGTCGGGGTTGGCCTTGAGGTCGGCGACATCGGCAACGAGCAAGACGACGTCGATGAGGTCCTGCAGTCCCTGCTTCGTGCGCGCCGAGACAGGCGCGAGCGGCGTGTCTCCGCCGTACTCCTCGACCGTGACGCCGTGCTCGGCGAGCTGGCCCTTCACGTGATCGGGGTTCGCGTCGGGCTTGTCGATCTTGTTGAGGGCGACGACCATCGGCACGCCCGCGGCGCGAACATGCGAGATCGCCTCGATCGTCTGTGGCTGCACGCCGTCGTCGGCGGCGACCACGAGGATCGCGACGTCGGCGACCTGCGCGCCACGCGCGCGCATGGCGGTGAAGGCCTCGTGACCGGGCGTATCGAGGAAGGTGACCTTTCGGCCGGAGTGCTCGATCTGGTAGGCACCGATGTGCTGCGTGATGCCCCCGGCCTCGCGCGCAGTGACGTTCGTCTCGCGGATCGCGTCGAGGAGGCTGGTCTTGCCGTGGTCGACGTGGCCGACGATCGTGACGACCGGCGGGCGGGTGACCATCTTCTCCTCGTCGTCGTCGGTCCAGAGGATCTCCTTGCCCGCGGGCGCCTGCTCCTCGGTCTCCTCGACCGGTGCGGCGATCTCCTCCTCGGGGATGGCCTCGAGCCCGAGCTCCCCGGCGACGAGCGACGCGGTCTCGAAGTCGATGGTCTGGTTGATCGTGGCCATGACGCCCATGTTCACCAGGGCGCGGATGACGTCGACGATCGAGAGATCGAGGGCCTTCGCGAGCTCGCCCACCTGAAGCGTCTTCGGCAGGGAGACCGGGAGTCCGCCCTCGGGGAGGACGGCGATCGCGGCCGGGGCTTCGGCGACCGGCGCCTGCGGCGCGGTGTTCCCGCGCGACGGCCGGCGGCGCGGGCGGGGCCCACGTTGTGGCGGGAAGCGCCTTGGTCGTGCCTTCGGCATTACGTCCTCCTTTTTTCCGCTCCGGCGGCGAGCTCGTCCCGCAGCCGCAGCTTCGTCGCGTCGTCGATCGTCAGCTCGAGGGCCCGCCCGAGCGAGCCTTCGTCGATGCCGCGCTCCAGGCACGCGTCATCGGGGTCCAGATAGGCCCCGCGTCCCGGTGCCTTGCCTCGCAGATCCACCGAGAGCCTGCCGTCCGCGTCCCGGACGACCCGGATGAGCTCGCGCTTCGCCTTGACCTGACGGCACGCGACGCAGGTCCGTTGGGGGACGGCCCTAACGACGATCCTTCTTCTTCTTGCCGCCCAACAGGGCGCGGTCCTCGTCCTCCAGCTCGTCCTCGTCGGCCGCCAGCGACTCCGCCTCGACCTCCGCGACGAGATCGTCCCGGATGGATTCCTGATCGTCCTCGACGACGGGTGCGGCGGCCACGGCCTCGACCGCCACGGGCTCCGGCTCCGGCTCGGGCTCGGCCTCCGCACGGACCTCGGACTCGCTCCGAATGTCGATGCGCCAGCCGGTGAGCTTCGCGGCGAGGCGGGCGTTCTGGCCCTCTTTGCCGATCGCGAGCGAGAGATAGCGGTCGGGAACGACGACGTACGCGGTCTTCTCGTCGACCACGATGTCCACGCGGATGACCGGCGAGGGCGAGAGGGCGTTCTTCACGAAGTCCTCGGGCTTCTCGTCGAACTGGATGACCTCGACGCGCTCGCCGCCCAGCTCGTTGCTGATCGCCTGCACGCGTAGTCCACGCTGGCCGACGCACGCGCCGACCGGGTCGAGCCCGGGCTGGCGAGAGCGCACGGCGATCTTCGTCCGCGAGCCGGCCTCACGCGCGATGCCCGTGATCTCGACCTGACCGTGATAGATCTCCGGCACCTCGAGCTCGAACAACCGCTTGACGAGTCCCCGATGCGCGCGGCTCACGATGATCTGGGGGCCGTGGATCGAGCGACGGACCTCGAGGACGAGGACCTTCCGGTGCTGCCCGACGAAGTACCGCTCGTGCGGCGCCTGCTCGCTGCGCGGCAGGATCGCCTTCGCCTTACCGAGCTCGAAGATCGCTGCGCCCGCCTCGAACCGCTCGATCTGCCCGTTGATGATGTCGCCCTCGCGGTCGGCGTACTCGGCGTAGACCTGCTCGCGCTCGGCCTCCCGCAGTGATTGCTGGATGACCTGCTTCGCGGTCTGCGCGCCGATGCGACCGAGGGCCGCCGCGGATTCCTCGAGCGGGATGGTGTCGCCCAGGGCAACGTCCGGCTTCATCCGGCGCGCGGCGTCGATCTGGATCTGGAGCTTCGGGTCCTCGACCTTGTCGACGACGGTCTTGAGGAGGAACACCTTGAATGCACCGGTCTGGACGTCGACCTTCACGTCGATGTTCTCTTCGGCGCCGTACGCCCGCTTGATGGCCCGGGCGATGATGTCGCTCACCACCTCCTTGGGGAGGCCCTTTTCGGCGGAGAGCTGCGCGAGACCGGTGACAAGTTCTCGGTTCATGGCCGCTCCCCCTCATTCATTGCTCGGCCGTTTCCGGCGACAAAAAAGGTGGGACGCCCCACCTTCACGGCTCGAGCGGCAAGCAGGAACGCCCTGCTCACCAAGGAGAAGTGTACCAAATCCGCGCAGCGCCCCGGCAAGCTGGAGAAAGGGGCCGGCCGGGCGCGTCCTACGTCAGGTTGTTGCCGATGTTCGAGAACATGGTCTGGAGCTGGCCGCGAAGGAAGATCATCGCCACGATGACGGCGATGGCGATGACCGCGATGATGAGTGCATATTCGACGAGGCCCTGGCCTTCGTCGTCACGCCAGAACGCCAATGGGATCGCTCCTTCCCGCGTCCCGATCGGCCCCCTTTCTCCACGGCTGATTGGAAGCCTCCCTGGCCGACTCCGCTAGGCCTCCTTCAGTACTAGGTCCTTCGGGCCCCGTTACGTCAGATTGTTACCGACGTTCGAGAACAGGTTCGAGATCTGGTCGCGAAGGAAGAGCATCGCCACGATGACCGCGATCGCGATCACGGCGATGATCAGCGCATATTCGACGAGGCCCTGGCCCTGATCGTCGCGAAGGTATGCCCGCATGTGACCCACCACTTTCCTGCTCGTGTCGTTTCTGGTCAGCGCGCCCGAAGGGCCGTTGCCAGACGCTCCTCGGTCGGCGCCTCTCCCACCGCAGGGACGCCGGTCAGCGCGCGCTGCGCTTCCGCGAGCGTATAGCCGAGCGCGCGAAGCGCCGCTACCGCCTCATCGCCGTCCGGCGACTCGGACACTGGTCCGATCGCCACGCGCCCGACCTTTGATCGCAGATCGACGATGAGCCGTTCCGCCGTTTTCTTCCCCACTCCAGGCGCCTTCGCGAGCGCCGCCGCGTCGCCCGCCGCGATCGCCGCGGCCACATCCACTGGACGCGACACCGAGAGGATCGCGAGCGCCGCTTTCGGGCCGACGCCGGACACGCTGATGAGCAGCTCGAACAGCGCGAGCTCCTCGCGTGTCTCGAAGCCGAACAGGAATTGGCCGTCCTCACGGACCACTTGATGCGTGTGCAGCAACACCTCGGCGCTCGACGGATGCCGCGGCACGAAGACCTTGTAGCCGACGCCGGCGGTCTCGATGACGATGTGGTCGGGGCCGCGCGCCAGGATCCGGCCGCGGACCGCCGCGATCAACTGGAGGCGAGCGCGACGGCTGCGCCGAACCGCTCGCGCTGGGCATGCGCGAGCGCGATCGCCACCGCGTCGGCCACGTTGTCCTGCGTGATCGGCTCCGCCAGCGCGAGCACGAGCGACAGCATCCGCTGGACCTGCTTCTTGTCCGCGCTCCCTGTCCCGGTCACGGAAAGCTTCACTTCCTGCGGCGTGTACTCGGCGACGACCAGGCCGCCGCGGGCCGCGCAGAGCATCGCGACACCCCGAGCCTCGGCGACGCGCATCGCCGTCCTGGCGTTCTTGTTGAAGTAGAGACGCTCGAGGGCGAGTGCTGCCGGACGGTGGCGGGCGATGAGCGCGTCGAGCGCGCCGGCGATCGCGAGCAGGCGCTCGGCGGCGGTGGCCGACGCGAGAACGGGAACGATGCCGCAGTCGATGATGGTCGCCGGCTCGGTCGCGGCGTCGAGCAACGCGTAGCCCATCCCGGTGGTCCCGGGGTCGATGCCCAGGATGACCCTAGGCGGTCTCGAGGACTTCATCCGGTACGTCGAAGTTCGCGTGCACCTTCTGGACGTCGTCGAGGTCCTCGAGGGCCTCGACGAGCCCGATGACCTTCTTCGCTTGGTCACCATCGAGGCGGACGGTATTCGACGGTCGCATCGACATGTCAGCCTCGACGATCTTCAGCTTCTGAGCCTCGAGCGCCTTCTTCACTGTCTCGAACCGGTTCGGCGCGGTGTAGACGGTGACGAGGCCGCCGTCGTGCTCGACGTCCTCGGCGCCGGCATCGATGGCCGCGAGCTCGATCTCATCGGCGTCGCGGTCCGCGACGTCGATCTCGATGATCCCCTTCTGCTCGAACAGCCACTGCACCGAACCGGGCTCACCGAGCTTGCCGTTGTGCCGGGTGAACGCCGCGCGGACCTCGGCGGCCGTGCGGTTCCGGCTGTCCGTCGCAGCCTCGACCATGACCGACACGCCCCCCGGGCCGTAGCCCTCGTACACGACGCTCTCGACCTGCGCCCCGTCCGCACCGACCGTGGCGCGCTCGATCGCCCGCTCGATGTTCGCGAGCGGTACGTTCACCGCGCGGGCCCGGTCCATCGCGAGGCGGAGGCGGAAGTTGCCGTCCGGATCGCCGCCGCCCTCGCGCGCCGCGAGCATGATCTCGCGGGTCATCTTCGTGAAGATCGCGCCGCGTTTGACGTCATTGGCGCCTTTCTGGCGCTTGATCTGGGACCATTTGGAATGACCGGACATCGGACTGAATACTATGCGGACAGCCATTCATCAGGGGAGTGAGCAGATGGCTTCAGCCGCACCTGATCGCATCCGCAACGTGGCGGTCACCGGCCACGGCGGCTCCGGCAAGACCACGCTCGTCGAGACGCTGCTGCATCTGATCGGCGCCACGGCACGCCTCGGCAAGGTCGACGACGGCACGAGCATCCTGGACACCGATCCCGAAGAGCACAAGCGCCGCATCACGATCAACATGGCCCTCGCCTCGTTCACCCACGACGGCACCAAGATCAACCTCCTCGACACCCCGGGGTTCGCCGACTTTGCCGGCGACCGTCATGCCGCTCTGCGCGTGGCCGATGCCGCGATCGTCCTGGTCGACGCGTCCGCAGGGGTGCAGGTCGGCACGCAGGCCGTTTGGGATGAGCTCGAGGAGACGAAGACGCCGCGGATCATCGTGGTCGGACGCCTCGACCGAGAGAATGCCGATTTCGACAACGTGCTGAAGCAGCTGCGCGAGGCGTACGGCATCAAGGTGGTGCCGCTGCACGTGCCCATCGGCGCGAAGGCGGACCTGGAGGCGACGATCGATCTCCTGCATGGGCAGATCCTCAAAGGCCCGAAGGACCCGATCGCCGAGCTCGGAGGCAACGAGAAGGAGCGGGTCGGCGACTACCAGCGGCAGCTCGTCGAGGCGATCGTCGAGACGAACGAGGACCTGATGAACCGCTACCTCGAGGGCAAGGAGATGACCTACGAGGAGCTGCGCGACGCGCTGCATGCGGCGGTGCGCACCGGCGACGTCGTGCCGGTCGTGGCGTCGTCGGCCGTCAAGCGCGTCGGCTTCGCCGGGCTGCTCTCGACGATCGTGCAGATGCTTCCCTCGCCCGCCGAGACCGGCGCGGTCGTCGGGACGGACGCGAACGGCAAGGAGATCGCGCGCAAGGTCTCACCGGACGAGAAGCTCTCGGCCTTCGTGTTCAAGACGCTCGCCGATCCTTTCGTCGGCAAGCTGAGCTACGTCCGGGTGTACAGCGGGACGCTGCACCACAACGCGCAGGTCTACGACGCGACGAAGAAGGAGACCGAGCGGGTCGGACAGATCTTCTTCCTCCGCGGCAAGGAGCAGGAGCTCACGGAGGCCGTGACCGCCGGCGACATCTGCGCGGTGCCGAAGCTCGCGGCGTCCAACACGAATTCGACGCTCACCGACAAGGACGCGCCGATCCAGCTCGCGGCCATCGCCTTCCCCGAGCCATCCTTCAGCGTCGCCATCGAGCCCTCGAGCAAGGCCGACCTCGACAAGCTGGGCACCGCGCTCCACAAGCTCATCGACGAGGATCCGACGCTCCACGTACGGCGGGACGACGCGACGCACGAGACGATCCTGTCGGCCATCGGAGAGTCGGCGATCGAGGTCGCGGTGCACCATCTGAAGGACAAGTTCGGCGTGCAGGTCGACACGCGCACGCCGCGGGTGCCGTATCGCGAGTCGATCCGCACGAAGGCCTCGGCCCAGGGCCGGTACAAGCGGCAGACCGGCGGCCATGGCCAGTTCGGCGACGCGTGGCTCGAGATCGAGCCGCTGCCTGCTGGAAGCGGGGTCGTATACGCCACGCGCGTCGTGGGTGGGTCCGTCCCGAAGAACTTCTTCCCGGCGGTGGAGAAGGGCGTCCGCGAGCAGGCCGAGAAGGGCGTCATCGCCGGGTACCCGCTCTCGGACTTCAAGGCCACGCTCTTCGACGGCTCGTTCCACCAAGTCGACTCGAGCGAGATGTCGTTCAAGATCGCCGGGTCGCTCGCGCTCCAAAACTGCGTGAAAGAAGCGCAGCCGTACCTGCTCGAGCCCATCGTCGACCTCGAGGTGCTCGTGCCCGAGGATCAGATGGGCGACGTGCTGTCGGACCTCAACTCACGCCGCGGGCGGGTGCTCGGGATGGAGAGCGCCGGGTCCGGACATCAGCGGATCAAGGCGCACGTCCCGCTGGCCGAGACGTTCCGCTACGCGACCGACCTCCGCTCGATGACCGGCGGACGCGGCACCTTCACCTCGAAGTTCCTCGCCTACGAGCAGTGCCCGGCCCATATCGCCGAGAAGGTGATCGCCGCACACGAGACGGCCGAGGAGCCGGCGGCGGCGCACTAGTCCTTGCGCGCGAGCTCGAGCGTTCGCGCCGCCACTATCTCGAGGTTCGCGTGGTCGCCACGCTCCGCGAACCATTCCTGATTCGACACGGCGATCCGGAGCTCGTAGCAGCGGAGGCGCTCTGCGAAATGCTCGACGACCGTCCCGGTCGCGGCGTAGTGGGCCTGGGCGGCGCCCGCGAAGTCGATGCCGGCCCATTGGGGGTACCACGGCTGCCAGAACGTGAGCCACGCGATGTCATAGACGAAGTCGCCGATGAAGCTGCTTCCCCAGTCGAGCACCGCCGTCACCCGCGAACCATCGACCAAGACATTGCGATGCAGGAGATCGCTGTGGACGAGGTACCGGAGCGGCGGCGAGAACGGGAGGAGCTCAAGCATTCGCGCGACTCCCGTTTCGAATGCGGCGAGGCCCACCGGCGAACCTGCTACTGCCGATCGCCAGCGCGGGATGCCACCGAGCATCACGTACTCCCACGTCGGATCGACACCCTGCCCACGACTGTCCCAGTACCCGAACCCCGTCGTGGACGAGAGATCGACCTCTCTGATCGCGTCGAGCACTCCGAGGAGGCTCGGGAGCGTCTGGCGCATCGCGATCGCGCCGATCTTGTCGATGATCCCGCCGGGAACGAAGTCCGAGACCGCGAACCAGTGGCCGAACGCCTCGCCGATCTCGTGAACCTGCGGGACGGGCAGCCGGGGTGACGCGTGACGAGACACAAAAGCGTCGCGCTCGTATGCCTCACGCACTGGTCCGAACCGCACGACCCGCTCGGCCTGCCCATCGGTGAATCGGTAGGTGCTCGACCACAGACCCTGCTCCGCAACCGGACCCACGCCACTGATCCCGCTGCCGTAGCGGCGGCGGAGGAACTCGGCGGCTTCGGGAAGGGCGACCTTGACGGGGACCCATACCACGACGAGGAACGTTACGGCGTATCCGCGACGATGCGCGTGAAGAAGTAAGACAGGATCCATTCGAGCAGCAGTGATGCGCGGTTGCGCACGCCGAGGAGCTGAGTGAGGTAGTTCACGCGCCACACGGTCCACGCCGGCAGGCCGCTCAGCACGACATGACCGTACTTCGCGAGCTCCGCGCCGGCGTGCGTGCGGCCGAGGGCAACAAGGTCACCCTTCCGCTTGTAGACGTACGGCTCGAGCTGCTCGCCGCGGACCAAGTGCGCGAGGTTCCGCGCGACCGCCGGCGCCTCGAGCACGGCGACCTGCGCGAGCTGTGGCAGCGGCTTGCCCTGGTACTCGAAGAACGCCGCGTCGCCGAACGACAGGAGGTCGTCGCGGCCGTCGGCGCGGAACGTCCGGTCCACGACGAGGCGCTTGTCCTTCGCGAGCGTGACGCCGGCGAGCCCGGCGATCAGCGGATGCGCGCGGACGCCGCCGGCCCACACGATCGTCCCA
Organism: Candidatus Limnocylindria bacterium; assembly: GCA_036569845.1. GTDB lineage: Bacteria > Chloroflexota > Limnocylindria > P2-11E > P2-11E > UBA4735. The sequence goes on from DATCPY010000066.1 coordinate 36,661, forward strand.
CCGCGGAACTGCTTGCCGTCCTTGGTCCGCACGATGCCCTCGCCGACCTCCGAGACGAACGTCTTCAGGACGACGGTGACGCGCTGCTTCGCCAGCTGGGTCATCGCGATGTGGGCGAGGCGCTCGTCCATCGCGAGGAGCACCCGATCCCCAGCGTCGACGAGCGTGATCTTCGCGTCGCGCGCGAGGTCGAGCTCCGGGTACATCCGTCGCAGCGAGTGATCCATCAGATCCCGCAGTGACGCGGCCAGCTCCACGCCCACCGGCCCCGCGCCGATGATCACGAACGACAGGAGCGCCTTTCGCCGCTCGGCGTCGGTCTCCCGCGCGGCGTTCTCCACGGTCTCGAGGATCCGCTTGCGGACCATCATCCCGTCGGCCAGGGTCTTCGTCGCCAGCGCGTGCTGGGCGACGCCCGGGATCCCGAAGTCGTTCGTCACGCTGCCCGGCACGAGCACGAGGTGGTCATACGTGAAGTCGCCATCGGCCGTGCGGACGCTCCGGCGCTCGAGGTCGACGCCCTCGACGTCCGTCTCGACGAATCGCTGCCGCATGTGGGCGATCGGGAGGCGCAGCGGGTACGCGACGGCGTGCGGCGGAAGCTCACCGGTGGCGACCTGGTAGAGAAGCGGCGTGAAGAGGTGGTAGTTGTTCCGATCCAGGAGCGTGAGCTCGACCTCGCCCGGTCGCAGCAGGCCCTCGAGCCGCGGACCAGATGCAGGCCGGCGAATCCCCCGCCGACGACGACGATCTTCTTCATCAGTTCGGCCGCACAGCCGTCTCGACCCGCGCCAGCTCGTGCAGGTACGCCTGGGTGATCGGGTCGTCGGCGTCGAGCTCGGTCGCGAGGGCCAGCCGCTCGCGCGCCGCGTCGAGATTCCCGGCACGAAGCTGCGCGAAGCCCGCGTCCGCCAGGTATCCGGCATCGGTCGGCCGCAGCTGGGCGGCGGCGTCAAGCAACGGGATCGCGTCGGCCGTCCGTTCGGCCATCAGCAGTGCGACGCCGAGCTCGTGCAGGGCATCAGGCTGATCCGGCCAGAGCTCGAGCACCCGCTTGAATGCGCGCTCGGCACTGAGGCCATCGCCACTGCGCCGGGCGATGAGCCCGATCGCGAAATGCGCCTCCCAGAGCTCCGGCTCGGCGGCGACGATCTGGTCGAGCTCCGCCTTCGCGGCCGCGAGCCCGCTGTCGGGACCGGCGACCGCGGCGTGGCCGGCGCGCTCGAGC
>DATCPY010000067.1:0-20117 GCA_036569845.1 Candidatus Limnocylindria bacterium
GGGAAGTAGGTGTCCCACTGCTCCGCGAGGCGCGGGTAGTCCGGGAAGTTGTGACGTTGCCAGTGCGTGACCGCCTCGTGGTACTGGCGCGGTAGCTGGTGCTGCTGGTCACTCATCGCGACAAGTCTAGGCGCCGCTAGAGCCGCTTCTCGAGGGCCGTGAGAGGGGCCGCCGTGAACTGCATCGCCTTGAGGAAGCCGGCGATGTCGGTGTCGGACGCCCCGACCATCGTGCGCGCGATATGCGCGCCCTGGTCCCGGAAGTGCGCGAGCAGGGCATCGATGAGCTTGCGGCCGAGATCGCGACCGCGCACGTCGGGGTCGACGCCGAAGAACTCGATCCAGCCGGTCGGCTCTTCGAGCCCGAATTCTCCACCGCGGACCTCGCCCATCATGAAGCCCGCGACCTTGCCGCCCACCAGGGCGACCTGCGACGAATCGGCGTCCCGGCGGATGTAGTAGCCGACCCGCTGCTCCCAGACCTCGGGCCGGTACCGCTTGGTGATGCGCTCATCGATCCGGGTGATGCCCTCGATATCGAGCTCGGTCATCGGTCGGATGCGGACGTCGTCGGCCACCTGGCGGAGGATAGCCGCGCAGGAACGCGCTTCGCCGTCCCGCTGAACGGGTCCTGTAACTGCGGCCGAGCGAGGTCTCATTCGGGATCAACGGCGTGTCGCCTCGCTGCCGATCCGGGGATGCGTACGGTGCGCGGACATCCGTCAGCCGCACTAGAGGCGTGCCGCATTCGGCCAAGATCGCCGTTTCGGGCCGGAATTCGCACGCTCGACAGTCCTCCGGTGAAGCGAGGCCCTGCTGTGCTGGTCGTCGAGGCATCAGACCGCCGCTGACCGAGCGGACACCTCCACAGTTCGGAGCGGGAAGGCATGACCATCCACCACACCCGGCTACGGGTCCTCTACGCATCCATCACCGCGGCGCTGCTGCTGCTCGCCTTCGGCGCGCAGGCGAACGCCGACGAGGGCACCCCCGCCACGCCCGCCCGCGCCGTCCCGCTCGCGCGTGCGATCCCGCGGACCTTTCCCTCATACGACGCACTCCTCAAGACCGCCGCTGCGGTCGCGGCCGATCAGGTCGCCCTGTACGCCCAGCTCCAGGCGACCGCGGCGGAGCACGATCTCGCGAAGAGCGCCCTCGCCACCGTCGTCGATCCCCGCGTCCGGGGCGGCCTCATCCGAACCGAGACGAACGTCAGCGATGAGCCGGCCCTCGCCGGGCTCCGCGCAACGATCGCAGCGACCGAACAGGTGCAGGCGCAGCTCGTCGCGAACGGCGGCCTGCCGACGCCACCCGCAGCGACCTGGACGCTGCCGCTCGCCGGCGAGATCAGTCAGCCGTTCGGCCCGACCTACCTCGGTCTCGAGCCGTCACGCATCTACCGCGGCGTCTTCTACTGGAACTTCCATGAAGGCGTCGACATCATCGATCCGGCCGGTACGCCGATCGTCGCGCCGGCCCGCGGCCGCGTCGTGTTCGTCGGGCGGATGATGGATGGCGCCGAGATCGTCGTGCTCGCGCACGACAACGGCCTCGTGTCGCTCTTCGCGCACCTCGAAGACGGGCCGCTCGCGCCGACGATCAAGGCCGGCGACATCGTCCAGGCCGGCGATCGCATCGGCGCAGTCGGGCTCACCGGCATGACCACCGGCTACCACCTGCATTGGGCCGTCTACCAGAACGGCGAACCGATCGACCCGATGGGAACGCTGGGCAAGTAGCAGCGCCCTAGCGCACATCGGGACGCCCGCGGAGGGGCGTCCCGAGCGCGCGGCAGGCTAGACCGGGCTGCGGAGCGTGCGCCGGCCGCGGGTGAGGATCACCGCGAGGGCCAGGGCGAGAAGCGGGATCCACCCGAAGACCAGCATCCAGATCGCGATGTCGGCGAAGCCGCGGAGCACCGTTGCGAGCGTGGCGAACGCCGCCGTCGCGGTCTTCGCCGGGTCCCAGGCGGACGACGGCGTGGCGACGGGAGCGATCGCCGCCGAGTTGATCGAGACGGTGATCGTTGAGAACTGGGTCCGGGTCGAGATCGAGTTCACCTGTCCCTGGAGCTGCTCGATCTGCGTGCGGACGCTCCCAAGAGCGCTGTCGACCTTGAGGATCTCGTCGATGGTCGTGGCGCGCGCGAGGAGCGCGTTGTAGCGCTGCTCTTCCGCCTGCTTCGCGGCGAGCCGGGCCTTCACGTCGACGAACTGGTCGGAGACGTCCTGACCGCTCACGGTGGACGACGTCACGTCGGCCTCGAGCGCGCGCAGCCGGCGGAGCGCCTCGGTGAACTGCTGCGACGGGACCCGCAGGGTAAGGCTCGCGACGTGGTCGTCCTTACCGCCGCTCTCGTTGAGGCCGATGACGTCGCCGCCCAGGTCCAGCGCGACGGCTTGGGCCTTCTCGGCCGTGGCCCACGGGTCACTCGCCTTCATCGCGATGTTCGCCGTGAGGATGACCGACCGGGTCGGGTCGAACGCCTGCGGCACCGGCACGCCATTGATGCCGGTGTCGCTGCCCTGCCCTGGCGCGACGGGTTTCGCGGCCACGTCGGAGACGGGCGCCCCGCCCCGTGCGAGCGTCGAGATGCCTCCGCCGCTCGCTGTCGTGCCGCTCGCGGATGTCGAGCACGCCGCCAGGAGGAGGACCGCCGGAAGGACCCACATCAGCCGCGTCATCACGCACCTGCCTTCTCTCCGGGACCTGCCCGGCAGGGAGTAGACGTGGCTAGTGCCCGGTCGGTTCCCAGCGCGCTCCGAACAGCTCCCGGGCGGCCGTCGCGACGGTCGCCGCGAGCGACGGCAGGTCCGAGCCGCGCTCCGCGGCCAGGGTCGCGTAGGTGATGGCGACGTACGCCGGCTCGTTCCGCTGGCCGCGGTGGCCCTCGGGCGCCAGGTACGGCGCGTCCGTCTCGACGAGGAGGGCGTCGGCCACGCGTGCCGCGGCCCGCAGCGCGCCGTTCGCGCGATACGTCACCGGACCGGCGAAGGATGGGACGAGACCGAGAGCGCGCCACGCCACCATCTCGTCGGGTCCCTCGCTGTAGCAATGGAGTTGACCGCGAACGGTCTGTCCGGCCAGCATCGCGCGCAACTGCGGCCCGGCGTCGCGGACGTGCACGACCACCGGCAGCCCGAGGTCGGTCGCAAGATCGAGCTGTGCCCGGAACGCGTGCTCCTGGATCTCGGGCGGCGCGCTCCGCCCCGAGAGATCGATCCCGATCTCGCCGATGGCCACGACGGTCGGATCCGCGGCGAGACGACGCAGCTCCGAGAGTGTCGCGTCATCGAGCGATGCGGCCCGATGCGGATGCACGCCGACCGCGACCCGGACCTCCGGATGCGCCCGCGCGATCGCGATCGCCGCCGTGCTGGAGGCGACGTCCTCGCCGCAGGTCAGGATGCGCGTGATGCCGGCCTCGCGGGCTCGCGCGAGCACGGCATCGAGATCGCCGGCGAACCGTCCATCGGTGAGATGCGCATGCGCGTCGATCAGGGCGCTTTCGCAGTCTCCAGACGGGGGAAGAGCGCCGGACCGGCGTGCACCCTTCGACCAGGTTCGAGCAGACCCCAGCGTGCCACGTCGGGCCAGCGTGCTGCGGACGGCGAGGGCAGGCCGAGCTGGCGGCAGATCGAGTCGGCCACGTTCGGCATGTATGGCCACACGGCGTGGGCGATGATGCGCAGCGACTCGAGACCGGCGTACAGCGAGGCCCCGACCGCCAGCGCGTTCGCCGGATCCTTCGCGAGCTTCCACGGCTGGGTGGTCTGGTAATGCTTGTTCGCGGCGTCGACGAGCGAGAAGATCGCGGCGAGCGCGTCGGAGAAGTGCAGCTGCGCAGCGGCGGCATCGTGTTCTTCGACCGCGCGGTTCGCGGTCGCATGTAGCGCGATCTCCGACTCCCCTTCGCCGCCGGAGCGCGGCACCACGCCTTCGCAGTAGGTCTCGACCATCTTCATGGTCCGCGACACCAGGTTCCCGAGACCGTTCGCGAGATCGGCATTGAAGCGCGCGTTGAACTGCTCGGGGCTGATCGGCGAATCCTCGATCTTCTCGAACGGCGCGTCGCGCAGCACGAGGTAGCGGATCGCGTCGCTCCCCCATTCCTTCGCCGCGGCGATCGGGTCGATCATGTTCCCGCTCGAGCGCGACAGTCGGCCCTCACCCATGGCGAGGAAGCCGTGCGCGAAGACCTGCCGCGGCAGCTCGATGCCGGCGGCCATGAGCATCGCCGGCCAGAAGAGGCAGTGGAACCGGGTGATGTCCTTGCCGATCACGTGCACGTCCGCGGGCCACCACTTCTTGAACGTCGTCTCGTCCGCCCCGAAGCCGACGCCGGTGACGTAGTTGATGAGCGCGTCGAACCAGACCCAGACGACGTGATCGGGGTGGTCAGGGAACGGGATACCCCACGTGAGGTTCCGCCGCGACACACTGACGTCCTTCAGGCCACGATCGAGCCAGCCGAGGACCTCGTTGCGCCGCGCTTCGGGGACGCAGAAGTCCGGGTTCTTCCGGTAGAGATCCTTCAGCTTTCCCTCGTACTTCGACAGCCGGAAGAAGTAGTTCTCCTCTTTCAGTTGCTGGATGTACTCAGGATGGGTCGGATGGATCGGGCACCGTCCGTCGACCAGTTCGTCCTCATCCTTGAATGCTTCGCAGCCCAGGCAGTACAGCCCCTCGTACGACGCGAGGTAGACGTCGTCGTTCGCGATCCAACGTCGCACGAACTCCTGCACCCCTTTGACGTGGTCGGGGTCGGTCGTTCGGATGAATCGGTCGTACGAAATGTGCCACGCGTCGGCCATCTGCCTGAACTCGGCGGCGTGCTGGTCCACGAGGGCACGCGTCGTGACGCCCTGGGCCTTGGCGGCCACCTCGTTCCGGGTGGCGTTCTCGTCGGTGCCCGTCAAGAAGAAGACCTCACGACCCCGTTGGCGGTGGAACCGGGCGAGGGCGTCGGTACCAGCGAACTCGTAGGCGTGGTGCAGCCCAGGGCGATCGTTCACGTAGGCGATCGCCGTCGTGACATAGAACTTTTGGCCCGGCATCTCGGTAGTCTAGGTCGGAGCAGTGGTGGAACGCGGAACGGCCACACGCGTATCGATGGCCGTGTTGATCCGTCTGCTCCTCGTGATCCTCACCTTCGTCCTCATCATCGTGCTGTCGCAGGTCGCGCTCGTCTCCGCGCGCACACGGCTCGAACGCGCGGATCTGCCGACCATCGCGCAGCAGACCTGGGAAGGGACGTCGGACTACTTCACGAGCCTCGCGACCGGATCGCTCGGCGAGGCGAGCTCGACCTCGATCCTCGGCGGCCAGCGGCGGGCGATGGGCGAGCTGCTCCTGGACGCCTACTGGAAGAGCATGGTCCTGGTCTTCCTCGCGGTCGGCATCGCCACGGTCCTCGGTGTCGCGGTCGGCGTCCTCGCCGCGGCCTCGCGCGGCCTACGGTTGCGGGGCATCCTGCTGACGGCGACGACGCTCACGGTGTCGCTGCCGTCCTTCCTCATCGCGATCCTGCTCATCCTCGGTGGCGCTGAGGTGACCGCGCGCTTCGGAGTCCGGCTCTGGCCGACGTTCGGGTTCGGGATCGATGATCACCTCATCGTCCCGGTGATCGTGCTGGCCGCGCGACCGTTCGCGCAGATCGCGAACTTCGCGTACGTCGCGACGGAGGACGTTCTCAAGCTCGACTACATCCGCACCGCGCGCGCGAAGGGCCTGATCGAGTCGGTCGTCGTCGCGCGGCACGCGCTTGGCAACGCGGCTGTGCCGATCATCGGCGCCGTCGCGAGCGGGCTGTCGATCGCGCTCTCGACGCTTCCTGTGGTCGAGGTCTTCTTCAGCTGGCCGGGGCTCGGTTTCGCGCTGCTTCAGGCCGTCCGTCGCTTCGACGCCGCCACCGCGGGAACGCTGCTCGGTGCGCTCGCGGTGACGATCGCGATCATCCGGTTCGGCCTCGACGCGCTCGCGGGCCACTTCGCGCACCGTGCGACCGGGACGACGACATGAGGCGCGCGCTCAACTGGCAGCTCATCCTGGGCCTCACGCTCATCGTCGCGTGGCTCGTCATCGGGTTCGGCGCTCCGTTCTTCACCGGGGTCGACCCCTTGAAGGAGCGGACGTTCGTCCAGGTCGGGACACATTCGATCCCCGCGCCGTTCGAGCCCGGCATGTACGGCTACCCGCTCGGCTCGGATCGTCAGGGCCGCGACCTGTGGGTCACGGTCATGTACGGAGCCCAGGCGACGTTCACCCTCGCGTTCATCGTGCTTGCCGCGCGCCTGCTCATCGGCATGACCCTGGGGGCGATCGCCGGCTGGTTCGCGGGACGCTGGATCGACCGCGTCGTATCCGCGCTCATCGACGCGTTCGCCGCCTTCCCCACCTTGCTGTTCGCCATCCTCTGGATCTTCGCCTTCGACATCCGATCCGGACTACAGGCGTTCGCCGCCGCGCTGACGATCACGGGCTGGTGGGGCTTCGGGCGGTCCACGCGCTCAGCGTTGGTCGACCTGAAGGGCCGGCCATTCCTCGAGGCCGCGCGTGCCGAGGGCCTGTCCGAATTCGCGACGTTCGCCCGGCACGCGATCCCCAACCTCCTTCCGCTCCTTGCGATCACCGCCGCGCTCGAGGCGAGCGCGATCCTTCTCATCCTCGGCGAGCTCGGCTTCCTCGGCTACGTCGTGGGCGGGGGCACCTCGATCGCGCTCGACGATCTGCGCGGAGCGGGACGGGTGTTCTTCTTCGCCTCGCCGGAGTGGGGCGCGATCCTCGCGCAGGGGCGGTTCGAGGTCTTCCGCGCGCCGTGGATCGCGCTCGTGCCCGCGGCCGCGTTCGCGAGCGGCGTGCTCGCGTTCAACCTTGCCGGCCACGGCCTGCGGATCTTCTTCGAGCGCGCGCCTGTCGCTCTCGGGAACGTCCTCGGATGGCGGCTGGGGGCGGCGATCGTCGCGGTGCTGCTGGTCATCCGGCTCGCCTCACCACTCGTCGGTCCGGCGGCGGGCCTGACCTCGGTGTCGAAACAGTTCGATGGTGGCAAGGCCCGCGACGACCTCGCGTACATCGCGGACCCGGCCCGGGGCGGCCGCTACACCGGCTCGCCGGGCTACCAGCAAGCGGCAAAGCTCGTCGCGGACCGCTTCAAGTCCCTCGGGCTCGAGCCCGCGGGCGACGACGGCTCGTACTACCAGAGCTTCAAGATGTCCGACGTCGGCCTCACCGCGATGCCGAGCTTGCAGCGTCTCGGCGCCGATGCGAAGACATACCGACCACGGACCGACTTCTCCGAGAGCATCGGCGGCCGGCGAGGTGGCGGCGTCGCCGAAGGCACGGTCGTGTACGTCGGCGGCGGCAACAAGACGCCGGACTACAGCGACTACGCCGGCGTTCACGCTGAGGGCAACGTCGCGCTCATCGCCGGGCCGAGCATCGCGAACGTCGACCGGGTCGACGTGGCGCGGCGCGAGGGCGCGGTCGGCGTGATCTTCGTGTCGTTCACCGACCTCATCAAGCCCTCGTACATCGCGGCGTTCGAGAAAGAGACGATCCCGGTGCTGATCGTGAGCGCCGGCGTCGTGAACGACTGGCTCGTCCCTTCAGGGAAGAAGATCGAGGATCTGAATCAGTCGCTCGTCGACCGGCTCCGCCGCGCCCAGAACCGGCCGAGCCTGCGGTCGGAGGCGCCCGCGCCGATCTCGTTCGACACCGCCACGCGGATCCGGTTCTCCGTGCCACTCGGACCGGTCCACGACATCATCGGCCAGAACGTGATCGGGATCCTTCGCGGGAGCGACCCGGCCCGCGCCGACAAGTTCGTCCTGGTCGGCGGGCATCTGGACGGCATCGGCACGGATCCCGATGGCACGGTCTTCCCGGCGGCGAATGACAACGGCTCAGGCCCGGCGGTCACGCTCGAGATGGCACGGGTGCTCGCGGCGAACCGCGCGACGCTGAAGAACTCGGTGATCTTCGCCGTCTTCGCCGGTGAAGAGGAGGGCCTCATCGGCTCGGAGTACTTCGCGAGCCATTCCCTGACGACCCCGCTCCGACCAGCCAACATCCTCGCGTTCGTGAATATGGACGTGTCTGGCTGCTGCGGCGACACCCTCGCCGGTTCCGACGAGAGCTTCGCGATGCATGCGCGCCTCGCAAGCGCCGCGGACCGCCTCGGCTACAGCTTCGGTTACATCCCCGCGGTCGGCGGCAGCGACCACCTCTCCTACACCCGTCGCGGCATCCCGGCCGCGCTCGTCGGGTGGACCGACTTCGGCGGCTTCCACACCGCGCGCGACACGCTCGATACGGTCACCGCGCAGCACCTCGAGATGGCCGGACGGGTCGCGACGCAGACCGTGCTGGAGCTGGTCGCGACGAACTAGCGCGCGATCCGCTCGACGTCGGCCGCGATCGCGTCGATCGACGCGGCGCAGCGCGCGAGCAGCTCGGCCCCGACGCCGGCGCCGCTCACCGACTCGACCCCGGCGAGCGCGGTGTAGATGTTGCGGACCAGCCGCTCGGCCTCGGTCGGCGGGTGGCCGAGCGCGAAGAGGGTCTTGTCCACCTGGATCGTGTGCTGCCGCATGTGCTCTTCGAAGCGGTGCATCCGGAACCGGATCGAGTAGCCCTTGTCCTCCCAGAACCACGACGGCGTCGCGAGCTCGGCGTCGGCGACGCCATCCAGCGTGCGAAGGATGGCGACGTGGCTGCGGAACAGCGCGTTCTGCGCGTCGGCGCGCGAGCCGGCTGGATCCTCGGGTGGCTGGCGTTTCGCCGTCCAGGCCGCTTCGTCCGGCTCCGATGGGCGGCCGGCTCGGACGCAGTCGAGGGCGACCGCGATGGCCGCGAGGAATCCCTTCTCCGCGCCGAGCATGTGCGCCAGGACCTCGCGCACTGTCCACTGCGCTTCAGGTGGAGGCGCGTCCATCTCGGCTTCCGACGTCCCGGCGAGGGCGCCGGTCAGGTCGCGGTAGGCCTCATGGACCTGCGCGAGGATCCGCTGGGCCTCGGTGAACGGCTTGCCGGCGCCGAGCCGATCCGCGGCGACGGTCGCGGCGGTCTCACGCAGCTGATGGTGCGCCGTCAGCAGCGCGAAGCGGAGGCCGTCGTCGTCGTACTTCTCCCAGACGTACTTCTTGTCGAGGTCCGCGTCGGTAAGATGCACGCTCGTCTTTACCAGTCGCTCGACCGCCTCGGTCGGCGTCACGCCAGCGAGACTTCGGGGATGCCCTGCAGGGTCTCCACGGCGAGGTTGTCCACGACCGAGTGGAGGTGTCCCGTCTGCTGGAAGACCCGGATCTGCCGATCGGCGCTCGTGCCGTCGCGCGCGATGACCCGCAGGTACTCGACCTCCTGGCGGGACCCGAGCTCGTCCACGACATCGTCGACGAATTCGAGGAGCTCCTCGGACAGGTCGCGCATCGAGACCTCGGTCTCCTTGCCGAAGTCGATCAGCTTCGCGTCCATCCCGCCGCGCATCGCCCGCCATTTGTTCTCCTGGATCAGTCCCGGCATGTAGCGCCGGAAGCCGAGGTTGCGGGAGCGGAGCATCAACAGCTTGGCGCAGATGGCCTGGATGAGGCCGGCGATGCACAGCGTCTCGTCGATCGTCGTGGCGGCGTCGCACACCCGGAACTCGATCGTGGGATAGAACGCGTGCGGCCGGAGATCCCACCAGATCTTCTTGCCATCGTCGATGCACTTCGTCCGCACCAGGAGCTCGACGTAGTTCTCGTACTCGTCGTAGGAGGAGAACTGCGGCGGGATCCCGGTGCGCGGGAATCGCTGCCACACGATCTGGCGGTACGACTTGAGCCCGGTATTGCGCGCGAGCCAGAACGGGCTCGAGGTCGAGATCGCGAGGAGGTGCGGCAGAAAGTAACGGGCTTCGTTCATGACCTCGATCCGCTGCTCCCGATCGGGGATCCCCACGTGGACGTGCAGCCCGAAGATGAGCAGCTCGCGGATGACGTCCTGCAGCTCCTCCTCAAGGACCTTGTAGCGCTCGTGCTCGGTGACGAGCTGCTCCTGCCAGTGCGAGAAGGGGTGCGTGCCCGCGGACACCAGCCGCAGTCCGTCGCGCTTGAGGAGCGTCGCGAGGGTGCCGCGCGCGTTCGCGATCTCCTTGCGCGCCTCGCCGACGTCGGCGCAGATGCGCGTGCCGATCTCCACGACCGACTGCATCATCTCCGCCTTCACGCGCTCCTCGAGGTACGGCTGCGCGGCGCCGATGAGCGTCTCGCCGTGGCTCTTCAACTGGCCGTCGGCGTCGACGATCTGGAACTCTTCCTCGATCCCGATCGTGAGCCGCTGGACGTCTGTATTCATGGTCAACTTCCCGGCTGTCGCCGGGAATGGCTCACGGCTGGCGGTCTCGCTCGTCGCGGCAAAGCCGCTCCTCGCTCGTTCATCAGGACTCGACGATATAGGTGGGCACAACGCTGCCCGCGCCAGCGGTGACATTGAGCAGGGCGGCAGCGGAGAGCCGGGTCAGGCACCCGCTCACGGAGCCCCAGAACAGATAGGGGTCGTGGTCGATCGCGAGATCGAGGTAGTGGATCCGGTCGAGGAGCACCGGGAACGGGTAGCGCGGTACCGAGACCTTCTCCTGCACCACGTACGAGGCGGTGAGGCCCGCGAGGATCGTCTGCTCCCACTCGTGCTGCTCGACCGTCCAGCCCAGGATCACGCCCTTGCCGCCGTACTCGTCGTTCGGCTTGAGCACGAAGCGGTCCTTCCGCCGCGAGACGAGATCGACCAGATCGACGGCTTTGCCTCGGTACGTCGTGTGACCCTCGCGCATCTTCCTGGTCCAGGGGATGTGGGTCGCGATGGCCTTTCGCTGTTCCGTCGTGTACAGGTGCGCGTAGCGGTCGTCCGAGAGCAGCGCGAGGCTCATCTTCTTGTGCAGCAGCTTCGCCCGGAAGCTGTTCACCACCGTGACGGCACCGTCGAGGTATGCCTGCACGAGGGCCTTCGCGACCTCGGGCTTCGCGAGGAGCTCGCTCGTGAGGACGCGCCGGTACACGACATCGATGCGCGTGCCGTTGGCGCGCAGCACCTTGCGTGCGTACGTGAGGTCCTGTGGCGCGCAGATGATGGCCTTGAGCCCCTGCGCCTCGAAGTAGCGCGCGAACATCTCGAACTCGGTGAGCGTCGGAAGGCCGGGCCAGTCGACGATCGCGATCGTCCGAAGCTCGCCGCGGGGCCGGTGCGCGCGACGGAGCACGCCGAGCTGCTTGCTGCGGACCGGGAACCCGCCGAGCTTGTGCCGCTTCTTGAATGCCTTCATCACCGGGAGTGTCGCGAAGACTTCTGACAGCTCGTCGTTGTAGGCCATGCCCGCCGGCGACTCGGCGTTGTACTCGACGAAGCGGATCACGCCGTCGTCGCCGACGAAGCCGTCGAGCCGCGCGGACGGCGATGACGCGCGGAAGCCGGGATCGGCAAGCGCGAGCTCCGCCTCACGCGGGTCGAGGTCCAGCTCGAGCCGCAGGTCGTCGTCCTTCAGGAGGGCCTGCTCCAGTCGATCGAACGCCGCGTACAAGGTCTCCGAGGCCTTCGTGATGCCGTCGTACTGCCAGCGTGAGATGAGGTTGGGCCGCAGGGCAACGCACAGCGGCCGGTCGCCGAACACGAGTCGGCGCGCCCGCTGCCCGTCGGAGAGGGCTCCGGCGCTCTCCGCCGCGAGATCCCCGTCTTCGAGCAGCGCGTGGTACTCGATCAGCGGATGTGGTGGGACCACCGGTGATCCTTGCGCCACGGCGGTTCCGCGGCGCCGGTCGCGTAGTCGATGACGAGGTCGCTCATATGCTCGAGCACCCACTCGAAGTTCTCGCCCTTGATCGAGAACGAGTCGAAGTCCGGCGCCGGGTTCAGGAAGTCGATGGCGTACAGGATCCCGTCACGGACCGCGAACTCGACCGTGTCCATGTCGTAGCCCAGGGCGTCGGTGAGGGCGATCGCGTCGTGGATCGCGCGCTCGCGCACCTTGCCCTCGACCGGCTTGTCTACGACGTAGCGCTCGTGGAACGGCGCGGTCGGGTCGTAGCGGATCGGGTTGATGTGCTTGCGGCCGATGCAGATGCAGCGGATGTAGTCGTCCCAGTGGATGAACTCCTGCAGGATCATCGTCTTCGGCCGCTGGCCGAAGGTCGATGTGCCGGTCTGGTCGTAAGCCCAAAGCAGCTGCTCCATCGTGTCGACCTTGTAGACGTCCTTCCAGCCGCCACCGGTGTTCGGCTTGAGGATCGCGGGCAGGCCGGTGTATTCGACGATCCCCTTCCAGTCGACCGGGTACGCGAGGTTCCGCAGGGAGCCCTCGTTGATATCGGGGATATAGGACTTGTTCGGCAGCACGACGGTCTTCGGGACGGCCACACCGAGCTTGCGCGCGAGCGTGCACTCGAAGAACTTCTCGTCCGCCTCCCACCAGAACGGGTCGTTGACCACCGCGGTGCCGAGCACGGCCATGCTCTTGAGGTGCGCCCGGAAGTACGGGACCTCGTGGCTGATGCGGTCGACGATGACCTTGTACTTCGGCTCTTCCTGCTCCTTCGCGCCGCCGAAGGTCGCCATCTCGGCCCGGACGCCCTTCCCCTCGCCTTTGCGATTGACGGTGTCGATGAACGGCTGCGGGAACGTGTTCTCCCGCCCCACGAGGAGTCCGACCACTGTTTGTGGCGCACCGCTTGTGGTCGTCATAGGAAGGTATCCACCATCTCTTTCCAGAACGGCCAGTCATGGGCCCAGCCGTTCCACAGATGCAGCGACGCTGGCACACCCTTCGCCTCGAGCTCGGCGACGACCTGCCGGGATCCCACGACGTTCGGATCGTCCACCCCGGTGGCGATGACGAACTCGGTCTCGCGCAGCGGCAAGAGCTGCCGTTCGTCCGTGAGCCCAGGGAGGAACGCGAGCGGGTTCGCGAAGTAGGCGTCCTGCTCGCGGAATCCGTCGAGCCACCTGGACGCGTCGTACGCGCCGGACAGGCCGATGACGCGGCTCGTGATGCCCGGATGCCGCGTCGCGAGGGCAACGGCGTGGAACGCGCCGAACGACGCGCCGAGGAGCTCGAGGTACGGGTCGGCGTTGTCACGGCGCAGGGCCGGCACGACCTCTTCGCTCACGTAGCGGTCGTACGCGAGGTGGCGGCGGGCGCGGGCATGACCGTCCACCTGCTTGTTGTAGAAGGATTCGCTATCGACACTGTCGACGCACCAGAGCTGCAGGTCGCCGCCATCGATCCGGCGCTGCAGGTGGGCGATCATCCCGAAGTCCTCCCACTGGAAGAAGCGACCCATCGAGGTCGGGAACACGATCACCGGCCGTCCGCGGTCGCCGAATACGAGGAGCTCCATCTCACGATCGAGCGCCGGGCTGTGCCACACGCGGTAGTCGCGTTTCACTGCTTTGTGTTCCGTTTGCGGGCGGCCTGTCTAGGCGTCGCTTTCGCGGGCATCCTCTCCCCTTGCGTCACGGTCCGCGGGCGCGATGACGACCGTGACCTCCCCCTTGGGACGGTCGGAAGCATACCGAGCGGCAAGGTCCGCCGCCGTACCCCGCACGAACTCCTCGTGCAGCTTCGTGATCTCGCGCGCGATCACCACGCGTGCGTCGGGTGCGAGCGCAGCGAGGTCCGCGAGCAGGTCGCCGGTGCGATATGGGCTCTCGTAGACGACGATCGTCCGGCCCTCCGCGAGGAGCATCGAGAGGATCTTGCGTCGCGCGCCGGTCTTTTTGGACAGGAACCCCAGGAACGTGAATGCCCGGGTCGGCAAGCCGGACGCGACGAGCGCAGCGATCGCCGCGTTCGCGCCAGGGATCGGCGTCACCGTGTGACCGGCCGCGACGGCCGCCGCGACCAGCGCCTCGCCGGGATCGGAGAGCGCCGGGGTGCCCGCGTCGGAGACGAGCGCGACGTCCCACCCGCGATCGAGCTGACCGACCAGGACGCCGACCTGCCGCTTGTGGTTGAACTCCGTGTACGAAGTCAGGTGCTTCGCCCGGATCTCGTAACGGCGCAAGAGGATCTGGGTGTGCCGAGTGTCCTCGCAGGCCACCATGTGGACCTCCTGGAGGAGCTTGAGGGCCCGCGGGGACACGTCCTCGAGGTTCCCGATGGGCGTCGCGACCAGGTACAGCGTCCCCATGGTGCTAAGGATGACCACCGGCAGGAATCCTGCAGAGAGTCGGCTCGTGGATCCGATCAAAGGCGCCGTCGCCGGCGCCATCGCCGGTGCAGCGGGCGCGTACACCATGGAACGGTTCCAGGAGTGGTGGAACGACATGGAGAAGCGTGCCGCGCCGACACAGCGCGCGCACGCGGTGAAGGATGGCGCGACGGACAAGGCGACCGACGAGCCCGCGACGGTGAAGGTCGCCGAGCTCGTCTCCAAGAAGGTCCTCGACGCCGAGCTCCCTGACGAGATGAAGCCCGCGGCCGGCGAGGCCGTGCACTACGCGACCGGCGCGACCATCGGCGCGATCTACGGCTTCGTGGCCGAGATCCTCCCACCGGCCCGGATGTTCAACGGGCTGCTGATGGGCTCGATCGTCTGGTGGACCGCGGACAACATGGCGGTCCCGGCCACCAAGCTCGGCAAGAAGCCCGAGCAGGTCCCGCCGTCGAAGCACGCATACGCCCTCTCCTCGCACCTCGTGTACGGCTTCACCACCGAGCTCGTGCGGTCCCTCGTCCGCCTCGTCATCTAGACCCCGTCCGCCGCCAGGCGCACGGATTGCGCAACGAGGATCCCGACGATCACGATCGCGCCACCCACCACCTGTAGCGTCTCGAGCGATTGCCCGATGAGTAGCCATGCCGCGATCGCGGCGATGACCGGCTCAGCCGTCGACGTGAGACCGACGCGCGCGGCGGGGATGAGCCGCACCGCGCCGACGCTGAACAGATAGGGCACCACCGTCGCGATCACCACGACCCCGAGCACGTACCAGCCGATCTCGGTACCGAGCGTCGACCACGGCAGGGTCCACGGCGGACGCGCGATCGACCACGCCAGCGCGGCGGTCCCGAACCCGACGAAGAGGAGCGCCCAGCTCGAGTAGCGCGTCACCAGGCGCTCGGTGATGAGGAAGTACCCGGCCAGGATCACGGCGTCGACCGCCGCGAGGAACGCGCCCGCGGCGTTCACCGCTCGGAGCTGCGCGTCGTACGCGCCGACCACGAAGTAGCAGCCCACCAGGGTGAGGACGCCGGCGAGCCACAGGCCGAGCCCGACGTGCCGGCCGCGCATGCGCCAGTAGCCGAGGATCATCAACGGCGCGGTGTACTCGATCACGAGGGCCACGCCGATCGGAATGCGCTCGATGGCCTGGTAGTAGACGAGCTGGACCGCGAGCACGCCCAGCAGGCCGAAGAGCCCGAGCAGCGGGAGGTCAGCGCGGCGCACCGCGCGGAGGTCGTCGCGCTTGAAGATCAGCGTGATCGCGGCGAAGGCGACGAACGCGAACAGGATCCGCCACTGGGCCAGCAGGTCGGGCGGTACGCCGAGCTCGAAGGCGCGCTTGGCGATGACGCCACCGACCGCGTAGAACGCGGCCGCGACGATCGCGAAGACATAGCCCAGAAGACCGGTTCCTCGGGCCGTTCGGCTCAGTCCGCTTCCCAGTCCCGGGGATAGAGGAAGTCGTGACCGACGGTCCGCAGGCTCACCTTCGCGATGAGCGGCATGACGCGTTTGAAGTGGTTGCGGCGGATGCGTTCGCGGATCTTGGCGAGGAGCGCGGCGTCGAATCCGGCGGCGATCAGCTCGGCTGGCCGCACCCGGCGGTCGACCAGGTGATACAGGAGGACGTCGGCCTGCTCGTAGGTGAAGCCAAGCTCGCCTTCGTCGGTCTGGCCCTCCCATAGGTCGGCGCTCGGCGGCTTCTCAATGACCGACCGCGGCACGCCCACGTGCACGGCGAGCTCGCGCAGCTGGGTCTTGTAGAGGTCCCCGACGGGATTGAGCGCGCACGCGAGGTCCCCGAACTGCGTCCCGTATCCGAGGAGCAGCTCGGTCTTGTTCGACGTGCCGAGGACGAGGCCGTCAGGCCACGAGCGGTCGTACTCGATGCTCTTTCGCTCGCGCGCCATCTTGTTCCCCATCCGGATGCGATCGACGCCATTCATCCCGCCGAAGTAGCGGTCGACCTGCGCGGTGATCGGGACCTCCTCCAAGCGGATCCCGAATGCGCGCGCCACGTCCTGCGCGTCGGCCTTCGAGCGGCCGGCGGTCGTGCGGTACGGCGTGAACAATCCGAGCACGTTCTCGGGGCCAAGGGCCAGGGCTGCGAGTGCCGCGACCACCGCGCTATCGACCCCACCAGACACACCCAGTACCAAGCGTCTGGCACCGGTCTTCAAGGTCTCGTCGCGCAGGAACGTGATGAGCATCTTGCGGACAAGCGCCTCGTCGATGCGCAGTGGCGTCAGGTCGTCCGGGGCCATGTGGATCGCCGCGCGCTCGACGTCGATCGTCACTTGGCCACCCGCACGCCCATCCGCTCGGCGAGGACGCGGAACACGAGATCCGGACGCTCGTCGCGCAGCAGCGGGTTCCGCGCGCGCTCGCGGGCGACGAGCTCGGGATCCAGATCCGCGACGAGCAGATCCTCTTCCCACTCGTTCGCGCGCGCGCACGTCGTGCCGTCGGGGCCGATCACTTCGGACCCGCCCCAGAAGCCGATGCCGTCCTCGTGGCCGACGCGGTTCGCGAACACGACGTACACGGTGAGGTACTGGGCGTAGAAGCGGTCCATCATCCGGCACGAGGCGGCCGTGCCGAGATCACCGCCTTCCGCGACGCCGCGTCCCGGGCTCGCCGCGGGGGCGAAGATGACGGTCGCACCCTTCACCGCGTAGACGTACGGGACCGAGAGATGCCAGAGGTCTTCGCAGATCGCGAAGCCCGCGACGCCCGCCGCGCTCTCGAATGTCTCGAACCGCTCGCCCGGGCCGAAGTAGCGGCCGTCATCGAAGATCCCGTACGTCGGCAGGTACACCTTCCGATGCACGTGGCGGAGCGTTCCGCCCGACCAGTAGCCCTGCGCGATGTGCAGCTTCGCGTCGGCGGATCGCTCCACGAACCCGGCGCTCACGTCGATGTCCCGCGACGCGTCGGCGATAGGCCGGAGGATCGGATCATCGGCGGCGCAGGCCACATCGGCGGCCAGATCCTTCAGGTGGTAGCCGGTCAACGAGAGCTCGGGGAACAGCACGAGCTTCGCGCCGGTCGCGCGGGCCTTCGCGATCCACTCGCGGTGCATCTCGAGATTGCGCTTCATCGCCCCGAGCGCGGGCGCGCACTGGGCGATGGCGATCTTCAGGATGCCCTGAAGCTCCCGACACGGTCCGCGTACTGATGCGCGAGGGACCACGCCCGGCCGTCGTCGGCGGCCTCGGCCCAGACGCTGAAGAGCGGCTGATCCGCGTCGGGGAGCACAAGGACCCACTCATCGTCGTAGACGTGCTTCACGCCGTCCACCTGCTTGGTCTGGTCGGTCGCCGGCTCCTGGGCCAGCATCCGCATGACCCGGCCCTTGTCCTCCCACGGGCAGTCGACCTTCAGCCGTACGAGATGGGCGACGGGCGTCGCGTCCATGACCTCCGCCAGCGTGGTGCCCTGCAGCGCGAGGAGCTCGAGGAGCTTCACGATCGCGAACAGGCCGTCGAACGACGGATGGAACCTCGGGAAGATGAATCCACCGAGGCCGTCGGCGACGAGGAGCGGATGCTCCCGCGCGGCCAGGCCCATCTGGGCCTCGGCCGACGCGCGCACGCGCTGCACCCGGCCACCGGCATCGGTCACGAGCTTCTCGATGATCGCCGGCGCGAAGACCGGCACGGCGACCAGGCCCGGCGTGGTCTGCGCGATGAGCCGGACGAACGCCGTGAGGAAGTGACGGTCCTCGATGATCCGCCCTTGATCGTCGGTGACGAAGACCTTCTCGCCGCCCGAGTCGAGAGTGACGCCGAAGCTCGCCCGCAGCGTCGCGGTGATGGCCGCAAGCTCGCGCATCTGCTGCTGGAACTCCTCCATCGAGCGCGAGCCGATGTTCTCCGAGACGACCGAGTTGATCCCGATCACCTCGACATCGAGCGCCTCCATCAGCTGCGGCAGGTACTGCGCGGCCGTACCGTGCGAATAGTTCAGGACGATCTTGAACTTCGCGTCAGTGATCTCGCGCCTGTGCGCGACCTCGCGGAGGAACGCCTCGCTGTACTCCTCACCCACTTCCGGGATCTCGACGATCTTCCCGACGTCGTCGTACGAGCTGCGGCGGAAGTCCTCGCGGAAGAACACGTTCTCGACCTTGCGCTCCTGGGCTTTGTCCATGTCCAGGGCCTGGCGATCGAAGAACTTGATGTCGCAGACGCGGACGTCGAACGGCGAGATCCGCACGTGGACCCCACCCGCGGCGCCCATCCGCCGCGTCTGGAACCGGCCGATCGGGAGCGGCGCCTGGGTGAGGTCGGCGACGTGAACGCCCGCGCCCACGATGCCGGCCATGAGGGCGCGCTTCAGCATCCGGCTGGAACGGTGCTGGTCGCGGTTCATGGTGACCGTCGTGCCGATCGCGATCGACGACGCGTAGGCGGAGCCGAGTCGTGCGGCGAACTCGGGCGTCAGGTCGACGTTCACCAGACCGGTGACCCCGAACCGACCGAACAGCGAGCGCCGGCTCTGCGAGCCCCAGATGAGGCTCGAGCCGACGACCGCGCCGCCTTCGACCTGCTTGTCCGGCCAGATCTTGACCTCGGCGCGGACGCGGGCACCCTCGTTGATCACCGAGTGATCGCCGATGACGCTGCCCTCTTCCAGGACGACCCGTGACTTGAGCGCGCACTGTCGGCCGACGATCGCGCCGCGGAGCTCGGCGCGCTCGCCGATGTAGCTGTTGCGCCAGACGATCGAGCTGTCGACGTACGCGAACTGGTCGACCGCGACCGCGTCACGAAGCACGGTCGGTCCGACGATCTCGGCGCCGCCGCCGATGCGCACGCCGGCGCCGAGATAGATCGGGCCGGTGAGCTTCGCGGTGGGCTCGATCTCGACCTGGCCCCCGGCGAACACACCAGGCAGGATCTCGATGCCCAGAGCCTCGGCCTTCATCTTCCCGAGCAGCAGGTCGGCATTCGCCCGGCTGTATTCGGCGATCGAGCCGACGTCGGTCCAGTAGCCCTCGGCCACGTACCCGTAAAGTGGCTCGCCGTCGCTGAGCAGCTGCGGGAACAGGTCCTTGCTGAAGTCGAACTTCTCGCCGATCGCGTAGCGCTCGAGGACGCGCGGCTCGATGACGTAGATGCCGGTGTTGATCGTGTCCGAGAACACCTCGCCCCACGATGGCTTCTCGACGAACTTCGAGATCCGGCCGTCCGGCTGGGTGATGACCACGCCGTACTCGAGCGGATTCGCGACCCGCACGAGCGTGAGCGTGACCGCGGCCTTCCGCTCCTTGTGGAACGCGATGACCTTGGACAGATCGATGTCGGTCATCGCGTCGCCCGAGATGACGAGAAAGGTGTCGTCGAGCGCGGCGCCGATCTGGCGCACCGAGCCACCGGTCCCGAGCGGAGTCTCCTCGACGCTATAGCGAAGACGCATGCCGACCGCGCCGCCATCGCCGTAGCTGTCCTGGATCACCGAGGCGAGGTACTGCAGCGTCACGAACGCGTCCTCGATGCCGTGCCGCTTCAGCAGGTCGAAGATGTGACCGAGGCAGGGCTTGTTGACGATCGACACCATCGGCTTCGGACGGTTGATCGTCAGCGGTCTGAGGCGGCTCCCCTCGCCGCCGGCCATGACGACGGCCTGCATCGGCCGAGTCTAGGCGCGTTTCGCGGGCTGTTCGGCTCCGATGGAGAAGAGCGACTCGAGGTCGTGCCGGGAGTACATCTTGAACGCGACGTGCGTGTCGGTGCGCACGACGCCGGGGACCTGGCCGATGCGCTGGGTGACGATCTCCGCGAGCTCGTCGTGCTCGCGCGCCCGGACCATCGCGATGAAATCCATCGACCCGGTCACCGAGTAGACCTCGGAGACGCCTTCGACCGCGGCGAGCGCCTCACCGAGCGTCGGGATGGCCTTCCGATCGGCGCTGATGAGC
>DATCPY010000068.1:0-14731 GCA_036569845.1 Candidatus Limnocylindria bacterium
ACGGCCATCTGGTCGCCGTCGAAGTCGGCGCCGAAGGCCTCGCAGACGAGCGGGTGGATCTGGATGGCGTTGCCCTCGATGAGCTTGGGCATGAACGCCTGGATGCCGAGGCGGTGGAGGGTGGGCGCGCGGTTGAGGAGGACCGGGTGATCCTTGATGACCTCTTCCAGGACGTCCCACACCTCGGGTGACACGCGCTCGACGTAACGCTTCGCGCTCTTGATGTTGTGCGCGAGCCCACGCTCGACGAGCTGCCGCATGACGAACGGCTTGAAGAGCTCGAGGGCCATCTTCTTCGGCAGGCCGCACTCGTTCAGCTTGAGGTCGTTGCCGACGACGATGACCGAGCGGCCGGAGTAGTCCACGCGCTTGCCAAGGAGGTTCTGACGGAACCGCCCCTGCTTGCCCCGGAGCATGTCCGAGAGGCTCTTCAGCTTGTGGTTGCCGGTGCCGGAGATCGCGCGGCCACGGCGACCGTTGTCCATGAGGGCGTCGACGGCCTCCTGCAGCATCCGCTTCTCGTTGCGGATGATGATCTCGGGCGCGCCGAGCTCGAGGAGCCGCTTCAGCCGGTTGTTCCGGTTGATGACGCGGCGGTACAGGTCATTGAGGTCGCTTGTGGCGAAGCGGCCGCCATCGAGCTGCACCATCGGGCGCAGGTCGGGTGGGATGACCGGAAGGATGGTCAGGATCATCCACTCCGGCGACGCGCCCGAGCGGAGGAGCGCCTTGATGAGGCGCAGGCGCTTGATGGACTTCTTGCGGCGCTGGCCCGTCGTCGAGCGCATCTCGTTCTGCAGCTGCAGCGCGAGCTTCTCGAGGTCGAGCTGGCGGATGATCTCGAGGACCGCCTCCGCGCCCATCTGCGCACGGAAGTACCGGTACTTGTCGGCGTACTGCCGGTACTCGGTCTCGGTCATGTTCTGCATCCACTTGATCGCGTCGACCTCGTCGCGCTTGCCCTTCGCCTCGTCGCGGACCTGCTGGACGTCCGGCGAGATCTCCTGCCGCACGACGCCGAGGTCCTGATCGGCGCGCGCGCGAATGTCGGCGATGCGCTTGTCGGCCTCGGTGCGCGAGCCGGCCTCACCGGCGCGGCCGGCCTTCACGAGACGGTCGGTCTCCTTCTGGAGCGCGCGCTGGAGCTGCGTGAGCATCGAGCGGGTGACGTTCTCGCCCTTCTCGACGATCCGCAGGTCGGTCGGCTTGAACACGATGTCCTTGGGCGCGGGCTTCTGGAGCGACTCCTCGAGCGACTCCTTCACGCGCGTCGCGGCCTGAGTCAGCGTCTCGAGCTCAGCGGCGAGCTCCTCTTCCTGCTGGCGGACCTTCTGCTCGGTCGAGGTGCGGATCCGCATGATCTCCGCGTTCGCCCGGGCCTCGATCCCGCCGGTGCGGTCGGAGATCGTCTGCTCGAGGCGGCGGATCTTGCCTTCCGCCTCTTCCTCGATCGTCTGCAGGACGCGCTCCTTCTGGTGCTCGTCGATGTGGGTGACGACGTAGAGCGCGAAGTACAGGATCCGCTCGAGGTTGCGGGGCGACATGTCGAGGAGGATCCCGAGCCGGCTCGGCGTGCCCTTGAAGAACCAGATGTGCGAGACGGGCGAGGCGAGCTGGATGTGACCCATGCGCTCGCGGCGCACCTTCGCGCGCGTCACTTCGACGCCGCACTTGTCGCAGATGATGCCCTTGTAGCGGATGCGCTTGTACTTGCCGCAGTAGCACTCCCAGTCGCGAGTCGGACCAAAGATCCGCTCGTCGAACAGGCCGTCCTTTTCGGGACGGAGGGTGCGGTAGTTGATCGTCTCCGGCTTCGTGACTTCCCCGCTCGACCATGACCGGATCTGATCCGGCGAGGCGAGCGAGATGCGGATCGCGTTGAACTCGTTGACTTCGAGCATTAGTTACCCGCCTCCAGGCCCGAGATGTTGATGCCGAGATCCGGCGTCGAGAGCGCGTTCGCCTCTTCGAGGAAGCGGATCTCCTCTTCGTTCTCGTTGAGCACTTCGACCGACAGGCCGAGCGACTGGAGCTCCTTGATGAGCACCTTGAAGCTCTCCGGCACTCCCGGCGGCTGGATGTCCTCGCCCTTCACGATGGCCTCGTATGTCTGCACGCGGCCCATGACGTCGTCGGACTTCACGGTCAGCAGCTCCTGGAGGATGAACGCTGCGCCGTAGGCCTCGAGCGCCCAGACCTCCATCTCGCCGAACCGCTGGCCACCGAACTGCGCCTTGCCGCCGAGCGGCTGCTGGGTGATGAGGCTGTATGGGCCCGTCGAGCGCGCGTGGATCTTGTCCTCGACGAGGTGATGCAGCTTGAGCATGTAGATGTAGCCGACGGTGACGTCCTCCTGGAACGCCCGCCCGTCGCGACCGTCGCGGAGCTGGATCTTGCCGCTCTCCGGCAGTCCGGCGTCGCGGAGGGTCTGCTTGATCGCGGCTTCCTTCGCGCCGTCGAAGACCGGCGTCGCGACCTTGATCCCGAGGGCCTGCGCGGCCCAGCCGAGATGGGTCTCGAGGATCTGCCCGATGTTCATCCGGCTCGGCACACCGAGCGGGTTGAGCACGATATCGACGGGCGTCCCGTCCGGAAGGAACGGCATGTCCTCGACCGGGAGGATCTTCGCGATGACGCCCTTGTTGCCGTGGCGACCGGCCATCTTGTCGCCGACGCTGATCTTGCGCTTCTGCGCGACGGCGATGCGGATGAGCTTGTTCACGCCGGGCATGAGCTCGTCGTTGTTCTCGCGCGAGAAGATCGCCACGTCGACGACCTTGCCGTGCTCGCCGGAGGGCAGCCGGAGCGAAGTGTCCTTCACCTCGCGGGCCTTCTCACCGAAGATGGCGCGCAGCAGGCGCTCCTCGGCCGTGAGCTCGGTCTCGCCCTTCGGCGTGATCTTGCCCACGAGGATGTCCTGCGGACCGACCTCGGCGCCGATGTAGACGATGCCGTTCTCATCGAGGTCGGCGAGGGCTTCCTCACCGACGTTCGGGATGTCGCGAGTGATCTCTTCGGGTCCGAGCTTCGTGTCCCGGGCCTCGGCCTCGTACTTCTCGACGTGGATCGAGGTGAACTTGTCGTCCTGGACGATGCGCTCGGAGAGGATGATGGCGTCCTCGTAGTTGCCGCCCTCCCAGGGCATGAAGGCAACGAGGATGTTCTGGCCGAGCGCGAGCTCGCCCTTGTCGGTCGAGTACGAGTCCGCGATCACCGAGTCGGCGGTCACGCGCTCGCCGACGGAGACGATCGGGCGCTGGTTGTAGCAGGTGCCCTGGTTCGTGCGGACGAACTTCTGGAGCTTGTAGCGGTACGCGTCGCCCTCGTCCTCTTCGACCCAGATCTCGGTCGCGGAGACAGAGCGGACGGTGCCGGCGGCGCGGGCGACCACGACCTGGCCGGAGTCCTTCGCCGCGCGGTACTCGATCCCGGTGCCGATGATCGGCGACTCGGGACGGATGACCGGGACGGCCTGACGCTGCATGTTCGAGCCCATGAGGGCGCGGTTTGCGTCGTCGTGCTCGAGGAACGGGATGAGCGCCGCGGAGACCGACACGATCTGCTTCGGCGACACGTCCATGAACTCGGCGAGCGCCGGGTCCGCCTCGTGGTACTCGGCGCCGCGGTGGACCTGGACGCGCTCGTCGATGAAGAAGCCCTTCGGGTCGAGATGCGCGTTCGCCTGGACGACGGTCGCGAGCTCCTGCTCGGCGGCGGTGAGGTAGACGATCTCGTCGGAGACGCGCGGCTTGCCGCTGTCGTCCTTCACGATCCGGCGGTACGGCGACTCGATGAACCCGTACGGATTCACCCGGCCGTACGTCGCGAGCGAGCCGATGAGTCCGATGTTCGGGCCTTCCGGCGTCTCGATCGGGCAGATGCGGCCGTAGTGGCTGAAGTGCACGTCGCGGACGTCGAAGCCGGCGCGCTCGCGCGAGAGGCCGCCCGGCCCGAGGGCCGAGAGCCGGCGCTTGTGGGTGAGCTCGTCGAGCGGGTTCGTCTGCTGCATGAACTGCGACAGCTGCGAGCCGCCGAAGAACTCCTTGATCGCGGCGACGACCGGACGGATGTTGATGAGCTCCTTCGGCGTCGCCTTCTCCGGCTCGACGATGGACATGCGCTCGCGGACCACGCGCTCCATGCGCAGGAGGCCAACGCGGAACTGGCCCTGGATGAGCTCGCCGACGGCGCGCACCCGGCGGTTGCCGAGGTGGTCGATGTCGTCCGCCTTCCCGAGGCCGCGGTTCAGCTCGATGATCCGGACGACGATCTTCACGAGGTCGTCGTTCGTGAGCGTGCGGGTCTCCATCGGGAGGTCGAGGCCGAGCTTGCGGTTCAACTTGTAGCGGCCGACCTTCGCGAGGTCGTAGCGCCGGAAGTTGAAGAACAATGCGTTCACGAGGTTGCGCGCGTTGTCGATCGTGGGCGGGTCGCCCGGACGCAGGCGCTTGTACACCTCGACGAGGCCCTCGTTCGTGTTCTGGGTCGGGTCCTTGTCGAGCGTGGAGGCGATGTACTGGTGCTCGGGGTCGAGGTCGACGGCCGAGAAGAGCGCTTTCACTTCTTCACTCGTCGAGTACCCGATCGCGCGCAAGAGCGTGGTCACCGGGAGCTTGCGCTTCCGGTCCACCTTGACCGAGATGACGTCCTTGTTCGACGTCTCGAACTCGAGCCACGCGCCGCGATTCGGGATGAGCTTCCCGTAGAAGAGCTGACGGCCGGTCGTGGGGTCGTCGACGGCGGTGAAGTAGACGCCCGGCGACCGCACGAGCTGCGAGACGACGACGCGCTCGGCGCCGTTGATCACGAAGGTGCCCTTGTCGGTCATCCACGGGAAGTCCCCGAGGAAGACGTCCTGCTCGGAGACCTCACCGGTCTCCTTGTTCACGAGCTCGACACGCGCCCACAGCGGCTTGCTGAAGGTCAGGTCGCGGGTGCGGCACTCCTCCTCGGAGTACTTGGGCTCGCGGAACTCGCTGCCGAGGAACCGCAGGTCGAGGTTCTTCCCGGTGAAGTCCTGGATCGGCGAGATCTCTTTGAACAGCTCGCCGAGGCCCTCGTCGCAGAACCACTTGAACGAGTCGATCTGCGTCTGGATGAGGTTGGGAAGCGGCAGGACCTCGGGGAGCGACGCGTAATTACGGCGCTCGCGCTCGATCGGGGACGCGGCAGGGCGGTCGAGGGTCAAGGACATTCGGGGCCCTCCTCAGAGCTAATGGCGCGTGGGCGCGCGAAAAGGCAGTGGGTAGACGGGTGGCAAGGACGTCATCGTAGGACGACGTGCGCGGCTGGTCAACTGGGAACCGACGAGTTTCGGCCTGCGGGCCGCCGGTGTCAAGAGGGCAACTTGGTCGGTAATCCACAAATGCTGGCCGAAAAGCGGCCAAATTGCCGGTCGCAGCAGGGCTAGGGTTGGTCGCCGATGGCTCCGCTGGAGGCCCTGCGGTTCGAGGCCCTTGGCGGGCTGTGCGAGCTCTATTCGGCCGGACCGGCCGACTTGGCGAGCGCAGAGGACTGGGTGCGCGTGATGCACGATCGCCTGACCCGCTTCGCGCCCGATAGCGAGCTCTCGCGGTTCAACGCCGCCGCGGGACGGTGGGTCGAGGTGAGCCCCGACTTCGAAGCGTTGCTGCGGCAGTCACTGGACGCGTTCGCGGCGAGCTTCGGCCTGGTGCACATCGGCGTGCTGCCGGCGCTGCTTGCCGCGGGATACACCCGCGACTTCGCCGCCGGCCAGACCCCCGCGACCGGAGAGCGCGTGATCGCTCCCCCACTGCCGGAGATGCTCGGGGTCACGGCCGGACGCGCGCGGCTGCGCGACGGCACGGCCATCGATCTCGGTGGGATCGCGAAAGGCTGGCTCGCCGATCGCGCCGTCGAGCGGATCGGGCCGAACGCCCTCGCGAACTTCGCCGGCGATCTGCGGACCCGTGGCGACGGTCCTGACGGCGATGGCTGGCCGGTCGGGTTCGGGTCCACGACGGTCCTGCTGCGCGACCTCGGCGCGGCGACGAGCGGGACCGGCGGCCGCCGCTGGGGTCCGAAGCTCCACCACCTCATCGATCCGCGCACCGGGCTACCCGCGGACACCGACCTCACAGAGGTCTCGGTGCTCGCGGCGACCGGCGCGGAGGCCGAGGTCGTTGCGAAGACCGCGCTGCTGCTGGGACGCGCCCAGGCCGAGGTCTTTCTGGCCGAGCGCGCGCTGGGGTCCTACCTGGTCTGAAAAACCAAGACCGGGACCCCGCCCGTTGCGTGGTCCCGGTCCGGCACCTTTCGCGATCCCGCCGAGGCGGTCCCGCGGGGGAAACTCTAGCGCCCTGTCCAGCTGAACTTGCAGCAGGCAGGCAGGCGTCGGACGCCGATACCGAACCTGGCTGCAGCACTGCATGAAAAGGCCTGAAATCAGGCCCTTTCGCTATTTCAGCTCGGTCGTCGCGCCAGCATCCTCGAGCTTCTTCTTGATCGCCTGAGCCTCGTCCTTGCCGACGTTCTCCTTGACCGGTTTCGGCGCGCCATCGACCAGATCCTTGGCCTCCTTGAGGCCGAGGCCGGTGATCTCGCGGACGGTCTTGATGACGTTGATCTTCGACGCGCCGGCCTCCTTGAGGATGACGCTGAACTCGGTCTTCTCCTCGGCTGCCTCGGCCGCGGCACCGCCGCCGGCCCCGCCGCCCGCCGCGGCGACCGCGACCGGAGCCGCGGAGACGCCCCAGCGCTCCTGGAGGAACTTGCCGAACTGCGCGATCTCGAGGATCGATAGGCCCTCGATCTCCTTGACGAGCTTGTCGAACTTCGCGGTGTCGGACTTCGCGGCGTCGGTGTCAACTGCCATTTGAATTTCCCTTCTTATGCGGCTTGCTGTGACTTCGCGTTCAGCACTCGAATGAGTTGCGCGAGCGGCGCGTGGAGCACCGCCACCATTTGCGCCAGCGGCGCGGTCAGGCTACCCACGAGGGTCGCCTGGAGCTGGAGCTTGGGCGGCAGCTTCGCGAGCGCCTGCACGTCCTCCGCGCTCATCACGCGGCCACCCAGGAACCCGCCGACGATCTTGAGGGCCTTGAATGTCTTCTGCTCGTCGATCAGGCCTTTCGCCAGATCCACCTCGTCGCTCGTGCCGAGCGCGACCGCGGTCGGCCCGTTGAGGAGCGAACGAAGCGCTGCGCGCCCGCTGCCTTCCGCGGCGCGGCTGAACAGGCTGTTCTTCACCACGTGGTACTCGACGCCCTTCGGGCGCAACTTGCGACGGAGCTCCTGGAGCTCCGCGACCGTGATGCCGCGGTACTCGGTGACGATGATCGCCGTCGATCTCTCGAGCTGGCTCCGCAGGCCTTCGACGGCCTTCGCCTTCGCCGGCACGCCGCCGCCCTTGCGCTTGGTCTTCGGACCGGTCTTGACCTTCGCCATGTGTCCTCCTTTCCTGCTCGGCGCAGGGGCTCCGCCCCTGCCACCCCGAATGCGGAGTAAGAAAAAAGCCCTCGTCCCGAGCGGACGAAGGCCATGACACAAGGCGACGCCCTGCGCTGATCCTTGCCTCCGCTGGCTCCGCCTTGCGGCGGATTCAAGCCCATTCCGAAGCCCTACGGGGCGTCGGGTCGGGAACCGGCTTCTTTGGCTATGAAGTTGTCGTGATTGTACCCGTTAGGAGGTCGCCCGACCGGCGAGCGCGGTCGCTTCGCCAAGGTCGAGCTTCACGCTCGGCCCTTGGGTGCTGGTGAGGTACACGCTCTCGATGTAGTTGGCTTTGAGCCCGGTCGGCCGCGCCCGGTTGAGCGCGTCCATGAGCGTCGCGAGGTTCTGCAGCAGGGCCTGCTCGGTGAAGGAGGCCTTCCCCACCACCGTGTGCACGACCCCGGTCTTGTCGACCCGGAACTCGATGCGACCGCCCTTGGAGTCCTTCACGGCCTTCGCGAGATCGAACGTCACGGTGCCGGACTTCGGGTTGGGCATGAGGCCGCGCGGTCCGAGGACCTTACCGAGCTTACCGACGGCGCCCATCATGTCCGGCGTCGCGATCGCGACGTCGAAGTCGAGCCAGCCCCCTTCGATGCGCTTCGCCAGATCGTCGGCGCCGACGACGTCCGCGCCGGCGGCCTGCGCCTCGCGCGCCTTGTCACCTTGCGCGAATACGACGACGCGCACGGTCTTGCCTGTTCCATTCGGAAGGACCGCCGAGCCGCGGACCATCTGCTCGGCGTGGCGCGGGTCGACGCCCATGCGGAGGTGCAGGTCGACGGACGTGTCGAACTTCGCCTGCGCGGTCTCCTTCACGAGCTTCACCGCGTCGGCCGGGCTGTATGCCTTGGTCCGGTCGATCTTCTCCGCGAGGGCGCGATAGCGCTTGCCGCGCTTCTTGCCCTTGCCCGCCTTCTGCGAGGCCTTCGCCTTCGCCGGCGCTGCGGCCGCCGGCGCTGCGGCCTTCGGCTCCTCCGGGGTTTCGGTCTCCTGTGTCATGTCGGTCCCCTTTCGACCCTGATGGGTCTGCCACGTATGGCCGTGGTCGGCCTTGTGCGGCGCTAGCCCGAGATGTCCACGCCCATGCTACGAGCGGTGCCCTCGACCATCCGCATCGCGGACTCGATGGAGTTCGCATTGAGGTCGGCCATCTTCGTCTCTGCGATGGACCGGACCTTCGCCTTCGACAGGGTGCCGACCTTGTTCTTGTTCGGGGTCGGCGAGCCCTTCTCGAGGCCGAGCTCCTTGCGGATGAGATCGGCTGCCGGCGGGCTCTTGGTCACGAACGTGAACGAGCGGTCCTCGAAGATCGTGACGACCGCCGGCACGACGGTGCCGGTCAGCGGCGCGGTCTTCTCGTTGTATTCCTTGATGAACTGACCCATGTTGATGCCGTGCGGGCCGAGCGCGGTGCCGACGGGCGGCGCCGCAGTGGCCTTGCCTGCCTGGATCTGGACCTTGACGATCGCTTTTACTTTCTTCGCCACTACTTCACCAACTTCTCGATCTGGAGGAAGTCGAGCTCGACCGGGGTCTCCCGGCCGAAGATCGACACGAGGACCTTGACCTTGTTGCGCTCCGGGTTCACTTCGTCGACGACACCGTGCAGATCGGTGAACGGCCCGTCGGTCACGCGCACGGCCTCGCCCTTCGTGAACGCGACCTTGTACTTCGGGGCGTCGAGCTTGATCTGCCGGAGGATCGCCTTGACCTCGGCGTCCGACAGTGGCGTGGGCGTGGTGCCCATGCCGACGAAGCTCGTCACGCCCGGCGTGTTGCGCACGACGTACCAGGAGTCGTCACCCATGTTCATCTCTACGAGCACGTAGCCCGGGTAGACCTTGCGCTCGACCGGGTGCCGCTTGCCGTTCTTGATCTCGATCTCTTCCTCGGTCGGCACCAGCACCTGGAAGATCTTGTCGCCCATGTCCATCGAGTGGATGCGGTGCTCGAGGTTCGTCTTCACCTTGTTCTCGTACCCCGAGTAGGTGTGGATCACGTACCACTTGCGATTCGCGTCCTTCTCGTCCGCGGGCTTCGCGGCCGGCGCGGCAGCGACAGGCTCCGGCTCGGGCTCGGGCGCCTCGACGACCGGCTCGGGCTCGGCCTCCGCGACCGCCCCGGCGCGGCGGAACGCGGCCTTCGCCTCTTCGGACGAGACCCCTTCGGGCTCCGGCTCGGCCGTGCCGAGGAATGCGCGGGCGGCCTCGGTCGCAGCCTCGTCGGACAGCTTCGCCGCGTCCGGATGCTGCTGCTCCTCGTTACGGGGCTCGGTTGCCTCGGCCACGTCCGCCACGTCGGCCACGTCAGCCACGTCAGATGGCTCGGTGGGCTCGTTCGTCTCGTCGGTCATCGCTGCTCCTTACTGGGTCGGCGGCGCCGGTGTCGGGTCCGGGATGTTGAGGACGCCCTTGTCGATCACAAGATGGAAGACGTTGTCGAACGCGAAGATGTATGCGGAGATCACGAACGAGATGATGACGACGAGCAGGGTCAGTCGAATGACCTGCTCCTGCGTCGGCCACGTGACCTTCCGCAGCTCGGACCACGACTCTTGCGCGAAGCGGACGATGCCGCCGGCCGGTCTCGCTGTCGCCACTATTCGTTCCTTTCTTGCTCGTTTCTCGCTCGTCTCCGGCGCTGGCACGGCGGGAGAGACTCGAACTCTCAACCTACGGTTTTGGAGACCGTTGCTCTGCCAGTTGAGCTACCGCCGTATGCCTATCGCGTCTCCCGATGCGCCGTGTGCTTCCGGCACCGCGGGCAGAACTTTGATAGCTCGATACGGTCCGGATCGTTCTTCCGGTTCTTGGTCGTCGCGTACGTGCGCGACCGGCAGGTCGAGCACGCCATGGTGATGATCGGGCGGTTGTCCTTCGGCATCCCTTACTCCAGGACCTTCGTGACCGCACCGGCACCCACCGTGTGGCCGCCCTCGCGGATCGCGAACCGGAGGCCCTCTTCGAGGGCGATCGGGGTGATGAGGGTGATCGTGAGATTCACCGTGTCGCCAGGCATGACCATCTCGGTGCCGCTCGGCAGGTCCGCCGACCCGGTGACGTCGGTGGTCCGGATGTAGAACTGCGGGCGGTAGCCGTTGAAGAACGGCGTGTGCCGGCCGCCTTCCTCCTTCGAGAGGATGTAGACCTCGGCCGTGAACTTTGTGTGCGGCTTCACGCTGCCCGGCTTCGCGATGACCTGGCCGCGCTCGATGTCCTCGCGCTCGAGGCCACGGAGGAGCAGGCCGATGTTGTCGCCGGCCTCACCCTGGTCGAGCAGCTTGCGGAACATCTCGACGCCCGTGACCACCGCTTTGCGCGGGTCGCGGATGCCGACGATCTCGACCTCCTCGCCGACCTTCACCACGCCACGCTCGGCGCGACCGGTCGCGACCGTGCCGCGGCCTTTGATGCCGAACACATCCTCGATCGGCATGAGGAACGGCTTGTCCTTCGCCCGGACGGGCGTGGGGATGTACGAGTCGACCTTGTCCATGAGCTCGAAGATGCTCTTGAACTCTGGCGCGTTCACGTCCGTGCTCGTGCTTTCCAGCGCCTTGAGCGCGCTGCCACGGATGATCGGGATCTCCTCGCCCTTGAAGCCATACTTGGAGAGGAGCTCTCTCACCTCGAGCTCGACCAGCTCGAGGAGCTCCTCGTCGTCGACCATGTCGACCTTGTTGAGGAATACGACCATCTGCGGCACCTGCACCTGACGGGCAAGCAGGATGTGCTCGCGGGTCTGGGGCATCGGGCCGTCGGCGGCCGAAACCACGAGGATCGCGCCATCCATCTGGGCGGCGCCGGTGATCATGTTCTTGATGTAGTCGGCGTGGCCGGGGCAGTCGACGTGGGCGTAGTGGCGCTTGTCGGTCTCGTACTCGACGTGCGCGATCGAGATCGTGATCCCGCGCTCCTTCTCCTCAGGCGCGTTGTCGATCGAGTCGAACGCGCGGAAGTCGGCCTGACCCTTGAGCGAGAGGGTCTTGGTGATCGCCGCCGTGAGCGTGGTCTTGCCGTGGTCGATGTGCCCGATCGTCCCGACGTTCACGTGCGGCTTGGTGCGCTCGAATTTCTTCTTCGCCATGTCGTCCTTGTCCTCTCTCTCCCACCGAGGCTTGAGCCCACCTCGGGGATCGAACCCGAGACCTCGTCCTTACCAAGGACGTGCTCTACCAACTGAGCTAGGTGGGCGGTCTCGTTGATCCCGACATCAAAAAGAGGTTGCTTTCCGCAACCCCTTTGCGCGCCTGGACAGGAATGATTATCCGCCCAGGTCGGCGCCCGCGTCAACGAACACCCCGAAAAACGGGCTCTGGACGCCGTTCACCGTTCTATTACGTCCTTCTCATCGACTTTTCATGCTGGCGCTGGGCCCTAGGGCCATGCTTCCCCCATGTTCGACAACCGGCCGCCGGCCCCCTGGCGCGACGAACCGACCCCGTGGCGCGATCCGGCAGTGGACCAGACCCAGCCGATGCTCGCGGCAACGCCGACGGCCACGCCGCCCGCGCCGCCCACCCCGGCGAAACGCCGCAACGACGGGCTGGCGCTCCTTCTTATCGGCGCGCTCGTGGGCGGCCTGGTCGGCATCGGCGGCGCCCGCGCGATCACGCCCCAGCTCTTCCCCACCGGCACCGGCAGCGCGCCGGCATCCAGCTCGACTTCGACCTCGACCGCCACATCGCCGGCGGACGCTACGACCGCTGCGGCGATCAAGGACGTCCTGACCCAGGCGAACCAGGCGCAGGCCCAGGCGTTCGCGAAGAACGACCCGGCCTTGATGCGCGCGACCTCGACGGACAACCACTATGCCGAGATGGTCCAGATCAATTCGGACCTCGCGAGCGGCGGGATCACCAAGATCGAGCTCCTCAACATCACGTTCGGTGACATCGCCGTGAACGGAAGCACCGCGACCGCGACGACGACCGAGACCTGGCGTACGACGATGGCCAACGCGAGCGTGACGCAGAGCACCGACCAGAACGACTACGTCCTGCTGCTCACGAACGGCGTGTGGCGGATCGAGTCGAACACCCAGCCCGGCAACACCGGCGTGACCGCGCCGACCCAGCCGCAGGGGCCGACGAGCACGACCGTGCAGAGCACCTCGCGCAACTGGTCGGGCTACGTTGCCACCGGCGGCACGTCGTACACGTCGGTCACCGGAACCTGGGTTATTGCGAAGCCCGACCCGAACGTCGTCGGCATCGACGCGACGTGGGTCGGCATCGGCGGCGCGAACACGACGGACCTCATCCAGGCCGGCACCGAGGCCACCGTGAACGGCGACGGCACCGTCACCTATGACGCCTGGACCGAGACGCTCCCGCAGTCCACCCGGACGATCTCGCTCGCCGTGAACGCCGGCGACACGGTCACCATCAGCATCACCGAGCAGACCGCGGGCGTGTGGCTCATCGACCTGAAGAACGCGACCACCGGCAAGAGCTTCACCACGACGGTTCGCTACAACTCAACCAAGTCCTCCGCCGAGTGGATCCAGGAAGCGCCGAGCATCGGTCGCGGCCTCGCGCCGCTGGACAACTTCGGTCTCGTGAAGTTCAGCGCCGCGTCGACCACCGTCGACGGCAAGAACCAGAGCCTCGCTGCGGCGAGCGCGAAGGCCGTGACCATGGCCGACGGCGCGAACCAGCCGCTCGCGATCCCCTCGGCGATCGGCAGCGACGGCTCGAGCTTCAGCGTCACCCGCACGAGCAACCCTGGCACGAACATCGGGACCGGCGGCCGCAGCCCCGGCAGGCGGCGCGGCTAGGCGAGGCTGATCGTCAGGCGCAGGTCGCGATCGACGATCGCCGCGAGCCGCGCGACCTCCAGATCGAGCGCCTTCCGTGGCGGTCGCCCCGCCTCCTTGAACCACGCGACCTGAGCCTCGTTACTGGCCAGCTGCCAGGTCCCGCGGACCGAACCGCCAGCGACCACCACTGGCGCGATCCAGCCGCTCTGCTTGCTGACCGAACGGCGCCGCGCCGGCGGCACCACGTGGCCGTCGCTCGTGGTCGGGCCGAGCACGTACTGATCGAATCCTGGGAGCAGCCGGACAGCCGTCGTCGGCTTCGTCGCACGCAACTCGTCAAGATGCTCGGTGAGGATGTACGCGCGTTGCCCTTCCACATCGACCCGGGTCAGCCGGTCACCGAGCGCGTCGAACCATCCGCCGATGTGCCGCTTGCCGAGATACCCGCCGGCGAGCCAGGTGCCGAATCCTTCGACGGTCGCCGGCCCGTACGCGCCGACATATGCGGTGACCGCGCGAGCCGCTGCGACGTCGGGATCAGGGAGGCCAACCCAGCGCGCGCTCGCGTCCTTCGGAAGCCTGAACGTCACTCGCGCGCCGCGGCTTGGCCCGAAGCACAGATCGCCCTGCCAGGCCAGCGGCTTCAACAGCGTTCCCCAGCCGGAGCGCAGCGCATCACCGACGTGCCCGAATCCACGCCGCGCGGTGATCGCCGCGATCAGCTCCTCGCGCGAGAGCGTCGCGCCGTCCAGCGCGTCGCGTGCGACCTCGCGCAGCAGCTCGATCTGCTTCGGGCTGAGCCCGAAATACCGCTGCCAGCTGGCGCGCTCCCACGATCGCCCCGCGGCGATCAGCGCCAGATATGTGCCGGCGTCCTCAGGAGTGAGGAGATGGAGCGTGCCACGCATCGCCCAGGTCTTGATGAGGCGCCCTTCGGCCAATGCACGGCTCACGTCGCCGGCACGAGACGAAACGCGGCGGACGCGGATCGCGAGCTCGGCGGACGATGCGACCTGCGCTTGCACGCCACAGAGGCGGCGGACCACGCCGGCGACCGGCGCGTTACCGACGGGATCGAGGAGCTGACGCCCCATGCGCCATGCGAGCGCCTGCGGCCAGGTGACCTTCACCGACACGGCGCGCATTGTCAGGCAGCTGCGGGGAGCAGGTTCGCGACGCGACCGAGGAGTGCCTCGACATCGAACGGCTTGCGGATCGTGCCCTGCGAACCGACGACGTCGGCCGCGCCGATCTGAGCGGTCATCACGAGCACGGGGGTGGACCTAAATTTGGCGAGCGAGCGGAGCCGGCGGACGAACTCGCGGCCGTCCATCAACGGCATGCCGATGTCGAGCAGGATGAGATCGGGCGCACACCCGAGGTGATCGATCGCGTCCTGTCCATCGACGGCCGTTTGGACCTCATATCCCTCGTCGTCGCGCAGGACCATCGAGCACATGTCGCGGATGCTCGGATCATCGTCGACGACGAGAATGCGCTGCCGGGTGATCATCGC
>DATCPY010000069.1:0-1865 GCA_036569845.1 Candidatus Limnocylindria bacterium
GTCTTCGTCATGCCGCTCACGTACTCGATCACGAACGGCATCGGAGCGGGATTCCTCGCGTTCGCGTTCCTGAAGCTCGTCAGCGGCAAGAGCAAGGAAGTCACGCTCTGGATGTGGGTCGCGTCCGTGGCGTTCCTCATCTACTTCGCTGACCCGTTCATTCGCAAGTTCCTCGCGTAACCGTCCGGCACCTTTCGGAACGAGCGACGGGCCCTGCCGCAAGGCAGGGCCCGTTCTCGTCCTACCGGACCGCCGCGCGCTCCCGCTCGCGCAGGCGCTCGACCCCGCGCACGAGGCCGAAGCAGCCGCTCAGCATCATCGCCCCGTGGGGCGCGGCCTCGTACCAGCCGAGGGCCTTCGCGAGCCGACGGTTCGGCCCGGTGATCGCGACGAACGTGAACGGTGCCTGGGCGCGATACGCGTCGAGCACGAGCGCGCCATGGCCGTCGTCGGCGAAGACCTCGTCGTGGGTGATCGTGCCCGCGATCAGCCGCGCCACGAGCCGCTCGAGCTTGGCCGTGTCGATCGCTTCGGTGTGATGCTCCATGACGCCGAAGAGCGTCTCGTCGCGCACGAGCAGGCCGAGGGCGTGCTGGTTCCCGACATTGACGATGCACGCGCCCGCACGTGCGGCTGCGGCGACGCGCTCATCATCGAGCGCCCCGAGCACCGCGACCGGGCCGGTGTCCGCGACGATCGCGCCCGGCACATCGCGCTGGATCGCCAGCAGGCGGGTCATATACGCCGGTGGCGTGCGCCAGATGTGATCCGCGAGCGTCGCGCCCGGCTGGATGAAGCGCCGCCAATGGTCGAACCGGAAGAAGCGGTTGCTGGCCTTCGGCGAGAAGCCATGGTCCTGCGCGGCGATCGCGATCGTCGCCGGCAACGTGACGTCGTACGCCGCAAGGGTCCGCTCGAGCCGGGCGAGGTCGATGTCGCGGAATTCGATCGGCACTGCGTCCGCCGGCGGATCCTCGGTGACCACGATCCCCTTCGCGCGCAGCAGGTCGAGGTCGTCGTGCACCGTCCGGGCGGCGGTCTCGGTCGCATACACCGCCAACCCGGCCTGGAGATGGGCCCATACCGCGTTCGTCGTGTGGTAGCCGCCCATCAGGTTGCCGTGCAGGAACACCGGCCTGCGCTGCTCGCGCACCGCGGCGATCTTGCGCGCCGCAAGGCTCGTCGCCGACGGAAGGACGAGCTGGACCGCGTTCTCCATCGGCTGGGCGGGGTCGTGGACGAGCGTGTCCATGGTGCCCGCGCCGATGTCGATCGCGAGGATCCGTCCGTCGTCCACCGCTCGGATGCTCGCACAACGCGCGGCACGCGCCCTGCTCTGGCTGGACGTACGCATTAGGAGGTGTTTCGTGGACGACAGGGTCAAGGGCGAGATGAAGAAGGCGGAAGGCAAGGTCAAGGAAGAGTTCGGCAAGGCGGTGGGTGACCGATCGACGGAGTGGGGCGGCAAGGTCGATCAAGCGAGGGGCGAGCTGCAGAAGAAGGCCGGTGAGCTCCAGCAGGAAGGCCGCCGCGACGAAGGGCAGCCGGATGCGATGAGGAAGGCCGAAGGCAAGGCCAAGGAAGAATTCGGCAAGGCCGTCGGCGACCGCTCGACGGGGTGGGCCGACCAGGTCAAGGCCGAAGTCCAGAAGAAGGCCGGCGACATCGAGCGCGAGGGCCGCCGCGAAGAAGGGATCGACGAGCCCGCGTCGCGATAGTGCGGGCCGACCTCCCCGGGTAGACTTTCGCTCATCCCGCGGTGCTGGCACACCCGGGGAGGTCGCATAGCCAGGTCGAGTGCAGGACAGTGCTAATGTCCCGAGTCCGCAAGGGCTCCGTGGGTTCGAATCCCACCCTCCCCGCAA
>DATCPY010000070.1:0-1980 GCA_036569845.1 Candidatus Limnocylindria bacterium
CGGGTCGAGTGGATGTGGTGGTCGAAGAGCCTCATTGCTCGGGGTGGCCCGACCATGCGGCGTCGACCATGGTCCACAGCACGCCTGACACGAGGGTCTGGCCGCCGAGCAGGAGCGGGAAGCCGGCGTCGCGCGCAGCCGTCGTAAATTCACGGACCCCCGCATGCTCGATCGCATCGGGCTGGAAGAGGTCGGACGAGAACCGATCGGGCGCGCTCGGGCGCCAGCCAAGATGAGCGAACAGCACCCGTGAATCGAAGAGCATGCCGTCGCCGAGCTCGCGCATGCGCTCGAAGAACGTTCGTGCCCCGACGAGCTCGTAGAGGAAGCCGAGCGCGGTGCGCGCGCCGCCGGAGGCATCACGCCCGGCGGCCTGCATGCCGCGCTCCTCGGCGAGCATCCGCACCCGCGATGCGGTCTGCGACTCGAGGTACGACCAGACCGGTGCCCCGACGCGCCCGGCGACGAGCAGCTCGCGCTCGGGCGTCGTGACGAGGGTCATGAGCGCATCCACGCGTGGCCCGAGCTCCGCCTCGAATGCGCCCACGGAGCGCAGCTCCGGCGGGCAGTGCGGATGGCGGAGCAGCACGGTCGCATCGGGTGGTGTGTCGACGTCGAGGAGCGTCGCCGCGGACCGCGGCAGCTGCCGCGACGGCAGACCGGCCTGCAGATGGAGGAGCCTTGGCAGCGGGTTGTCCGTGGCCGGCAGCGCGATCGCATCGAGCGCGCTGGTCGGTGTGAGCGCGACCAGGTCCGCCGAGTAGTAGTTGTTGGAGAGGACCAGCGCGGTCGCTCGCTCGAGCTCGTCACGGAGCGAAGCGAGGTCACCCGCTGTGAGCAGCGCGCCCGCCCCGGCGCCGATCGCACACACGCGGTCGATGTGGCGCTCGTCGACGATCCGCTTGAGCTCGGTCCCGAAGTGGAACGGCTCGGTGCGCGGCGCGATGGTCTCGGCGCCCGCCGCGGCAAAGGCCCGTGCGCCCGCGGGATCCGCGGTGACCGCGATGAGCGGCGCGAAGCCCGCGCTCGCGGCGCGGCGGAGCGTCCCGCCGCCGATGGCGACCCGGATCTTGTCGAGCTGCGCCTCGACCGCGCTTTCGCCGCCGGGTCCGAAGAACAGCAGGAACGCGGTGCCGGTCACGCCGTGGACGATAGGCGCCGCGGCCCGAGGCCCTCGAGCCGCAGGATCAGCGCGATGATCACCAACGACAGCGCCAGCGCGACGGCGGCGCGCGGGCCACCGTTCGGAAGCGCGCGCAGCACCGCGAGCCACTGCGGATCGCTCCAGTCGAAGAGCTTCTCGGGTTGGAAGTTCACGTTCACCGGCGCGGTGTCCCAGGTCTGGTCGTACACGAGCGCGGCGGCGTTGAACAGAAGGAGCGACCAGCCCGCGGCGACCCAGAACAGCCGATGCCAGAGGGGTCGGTCCAGCAGGCCTCGGCCGATGCCCCAGGCCAGTGCCGCGAACAGGACCGGGGCCAGATCGTCGAGGAACCGCGCGCCGAATACGCGGCCGCCCCACCACTCGGTGTACGTCGCGTACAGGAGGAGCGTCGCGAGCGCGACGAGGCTCAGGCCACGCAGGCGCGCCGCGACCTCACCCCGCGCCCGCCACGCGCACGCGAGCGCCGCGACCGCGAACGCGAGGTACGGCGCGTAGACGAAGAGGCCGCGGCTCGGCGAGAGGAGCAACCCATAGAGGCCGACTTGGACCGGCGTGTCGAACGGCTTGCTGCC
Organism: Candidatus Limnocylindria bacterium; assembly: GCA_036569845.1. Classification (GTDB taxonomy): domain Bacteria; phylum Chloroflexota; class Limnocylindria; order P2-11E; family P2-11E; genus UBA4735. The sequence goes on from DATCPY010000070.1 coordinate 1,738, forward strand.
GTAGCCCTGCTCGAATGGGTTGCCGAAGGCGACCGCGTTGTAGGCGAGCAACGGGATGATCCCGATACCGAACCCGGCCACGGCCCGAATGAATGTCCGGCGAGACGCGATCCCGGCGAGCACGAGCGCCGTCGTCTGGCGCGCGACGGTACCGAACCCGATCGCCAGCCCCGCGAGGAACGCGCGACGCGCGCTCGCTGGACGCTCCTCCAGAACGAGCCACAGCGCGATCGCGATGCCCAG